>NZ_JAUBRM010000072.1:0-33220 GCF_036701905.1 Microcoleus sp. MON2_D5 | reverse complement strand
TTGTCTGTGCTTGTGACCCACTCACAAAAGCGTTCCCAGACATTGGCGCTTTCGCGCTGCTGTAAGGTTGTTGTCATTTGTTTATGATTGCTTTATTTGGTTTTCAATGTTCGTGACGGCTTTATGTTCCGCCATGTAAATAAACATAAAGCTTTTATTTCAGTTTGTAAAGGCCTTCTAAGCACAGTTTTTCTTATATGTGCCATAAATTATGCTTTTTAAAAGCCAGAAGGCTTGCTGTATAGGGAGTTTAAAAGCTGAATGCGGACTTGTTGGACGATCGCCCACAAATGAAGAATACTCATAATCTACCTGGGCAACGAGATTCCGGGCTTGCGTCAGTGTTAAGATAGATGAAGGGTTGCGATCGCCAACCGCAAAACTCGCACTGCACAGATATATGTTGTTGCGTAAGTCCGATCGATAAAAGTCCCAAGGAATGTCCCGCACCGTCACCTACAGCCCTGCTTATACTCTGGTTCCCACTTACGAGTGTTTTAACCGCTGCACCTATTGCAATTTTCGGGCAGAACCCCTGCAAAGTCCTTGGCTGACACTCGCAGAAGCCGAAAAACAGCTTTTGCTGCTGCAAACTCAAGGTGTAATTGAAATTCTCATCCTCAGCGGCGAGGTACATCCTCACAGTCAACGGCGAAAAGCTTGGTTGCAGCGGATTTACGATTTGTGCGAACTGGCACTTGCTCTGGGGTTTTTGCCGCATACTAATGTGGGGCCGCTCAGCTTTGAGGAGATGGCACAGTTAAAAGAGGTGAATGTATCGATGGGGCTGATGCTAGAACAGCTTGCGCCACATTTGTTACAAACTGTTCACCGACACGCACCGAGTAAAGTTCCGGCGCTGCGGCTGCAACAGTTAGAATGGGCTGGGGAATTGAAGATTCCGTTTACAACTGGTTTGCTGCTGGGAATTGGGGAAAGTGAGGCCGATTGGATTGAGACATTAGAGGCGATCGCCCGCATTCATTCGCGTTACAATCACATTCAAGAAGTTATCCTCCAGCCACACAGTCCGGGAAATCAGCAAAGTTGGGACGGTGAAGTTTTTGATGCTACAAAAATGCCCGAAGTAATTGCGATCGCCCGCAGCATTTTACCATCTGAAATCAGGCTGCAAATTCCCCCAAATTTAGTTGCACAGCCAGAGATATTGCTGGCTTGTTTAGAAGCAGGTGCTAGAGATTTAGGAGGAATTGGGCCGCGGGATGAAGTTAATCCCGATTATCCTCACCTGCAACACCAAACTTTAACAGAAATTTTAGCAGCATCGGGATGGCAACTCGTAAAGCGTTTGCCTGTTTATCCTCAGTACGATAAGTGGCTGCAGCAGACATTGCAAAGTGCTGTCAAACAATGGAGAGTCAATCGATTTTAGATTTTAGATTTTAGATTTTAGATTGAAGAATTGAGCCTACTGATAAATCCGGGGGCTTGTGACCAAATTGCTTGATATTCAGTCATTAATTATGGGTAATGGGTAATTGGTAGCAACATTCTTTAAATTGCTGCTATAGAGATTTTAAATCAAAGAACCGCCACCATCAATCCAGACTTCAGTGCCTGTGATAAAGCTGGACGCATCTGATACCAGAAATAAAACTAATTGGGCGATTTGTTCGCTAGAACCGGGGGTATTATCCGTCAAAGGAATCAGGTCTTGAAGGGAATCAGGCTCGAGTGGAATGTCATCAAGATGGCGCTTAACCGTGCTTTCCTCAATGGAAGTCTCCACCGCGCCCGGACATATAACATTGACTCTGATTTGGCTGGGAGCAAGTTCTAGCGCCAGCATTTTCGCTAAAGCTACTTGGGCCGCTTTGCTGGAAGCGTAAGCTGTGGCCCCAACTTTCTTGAAACTTCTGGTGCCATTAATCGACGATGTAATGACGATGGAACCTCCTTGTTTTTTCAGATAAGGAACAGCATACTTAACAGTCAAAAATGTTCCTCTGAGGTTGGTATTAATTGTCTTGTCCCACTCTTCAGGTTCTATCTCTTCTATCGGCGACCATACACCGTTAATACCTGCATTTGCCAACACAATATCAATTCTTTGATATTCATCAAAAATGGTTTGAAATGCCTGTTGCATTTGCATATAATCGGCCACATCTGCTGCAATAGCTAGCCCGCAGCCTCCTTCATCGACCAACTGGCGGACGGTTTCTTGCCCGGTTTCTAAAGTGCGATTGATAACAGCAACTTTTGCGCCTTCCTTAGCCATTAAAATTGCTGCTGCACGACCAATTCCCGACCCTCCGCCAGTAATAACGGCAACTTTTTGTGAAAGTTTCATAATTATTTTTTATGTAAAGTCACATTATAATACACGATCGCACATCCTAAAAATAGGACTAAAGAGAGAGCTTTAGTCCTAACTATAGATAGATTTTAGTTATCAAAAAGATGACAGCAAAAAGTAAAAACATATCTTCCTTTTTACTTTTTGCTGTTAACACAGTCCTTACGGCTGCGGAACCCAGACAGAGACTGAACCGGCGTTACACCTAAAATCAGCCCAACCATCCTCATTCGTAGTGATGGGTTCTTGGATGTGTTCGGTGATGTCAATATAAGTTCGATTCGGCTGTCCGACTTCCATAAACTTAGTGCCATCGCCTCCGTTACTGAGTACCACAGCCATGCCGCCTGGATGTTCTTCATTTCCAAGTCGCGTCCAGCCAATAGTGTTGGGGTGGTCGAAATAATCGTACTGATTGCCGTAGGAATAAGTTTGGCGCGCTAACAAGAATTTATCTACCATAAACTGATGTTGGTCTAACCAAATCTCGTATTCATTGCCATCATTTGCTTTATCCTTATAGTTAGCGCCGTAATAATCCGGGTAAAAAATGCACGGATATCCTTCGCGCCGCAGCAGGATTAAAGCGTAGGCAAGGGGTTTAAACCAAGGCTCGACAACTGATTCTAGGGATTGTAAGGGTTGGGAATCATGGTTGTCAACCAAGGTAACGGCGAGTGCGGGTTGCTGTTGGACGAGAGTGTTATCAAAAATTGTTCGCAAATCGTAGCTATTACCGGCTTTGCTAGCAGCGTGGAAGTTGTAGTGGAGGGGTGCATCAAATAAGGAGACTTTACCCTCCGTTGCTTCGATGAAGTAATGCAAAGCTTCCACTTCGTAAGACCAATATTCGCCGACGGCAAATAGGTCGCGTTGGGCATAGTGGCGGACGTGTTCCAACCATTCTTGGAAAAATTTTGCTGATACGTGTTTGACGGCATCGAAGCGAAAGCCGTCAACGTTTGTTGTATCGATATACCACTCACCCCAGTATTTTAATTCGCCCGTGACTTCTGGGTTGTCCATATCTAAATCGCAACCCATGAGGTAGTCAAAATTACCTTTTTCTAAGTCTACTCCTTGATCGAATTCTTTGCCTTTTAGCAGGTAAACGGCATGGGTTTCTGTGTTGTAAATGTTGTAATCAATGGCGTCAAAATGCCACCAATGCCACTCCATGCTGGAATATTTTTTGTCGCGGCCGGGGAAGGTAAAATGCGTCCAAGCTTTGATTTTTTGATATTCGCCTACTGGGGCATTGCGGTCTTCGGGATGGAAGGGTGTAGCTTCGACTTCTTCTTCTGCATCGGCACCTAATTTGTGGTTGAAGACAACATCGGCATAAATCCGAATTCCTGCATCTTGTGCAGCTTTAATCGCGCGCAAATACTCATCTTTTGTCCCGTATTTCGTGCGTACCGACCCTTTTTGGTCGAATTCGCCTAAATCGAATAAGTCGTAGACGCTGTAACCTACCTCCTGAGCGCCGTCTGTTCCTTTATAGGCGGGTGGCAACCAAAGGGATGTAATGCCTATTTTGGCTAAATCTTTTGCAGATTCCGCTAGCTGATTCCACAGGTTCCCGTCAGCGGGATTGTACCAGTGGAAATACTGCATCATCACGCCATTTAGTTCCGACATAAATTTAGTTTTTCCTGTTTTGTAATGTTGCTAGATATATTTTTGTTGGTTGCCGAGCCCTCTAGCTATGCCTGCAATCTACGATCTATAAATATCATAATAGATGGGGCTGCTCAAAACAATCTATCTGTTGATGTATTGACAACAGAAAGTGAATTTGATAATAATTATTTGAGGCAGACACAAAAAATTAATTTGGTCGCGATGGTGCGATAACTCGCTCAATGTTGGTGCTCCAAGTACCGTCGATCGCCAATTCAAGCAATCTAAATCCGGGCGGGATTTCGTCAAGGATAATCGGATGGCTTTTGGGTAAAAGTTGGATGCAGGTGCTGGGTGTCCCCAAGTAGGTAACTGAGCCCCGCTGTTGGTGGAATTCTTGGTGAATGTGGCCGCAGAGGACTATTTTGATTTGAGGGTATCGATCGACAATTGCGAAAAATTCATCGGCATTGTGCAGCATCATTCCATCCATGATTTCACAGTCGATCGGCAGGGGGTGATGGTGCAAGGCAATGATAACAGGTCGATCGCCGGTTTGTTGCAGTTGAGAGTCCAGCCAATGCAAGCTTTCTGGGGAAAGCCGCCCGCCGTCGCATCCCGCTTCCACACTCGAAAGTAATAGAAATTGCCAGTTTCCTAGCATCCATGATTTTTCTGGGGAAAGAGGCGACTGATTTAAGATTTCTGCCATGACTGGGATGTTGTCGTGGTTCCCAGGTATCCAGTAGGCGGGTATTCCGAGGGTGGCGATGAGGGATACGAGGCGCTGGTAGGATTCGGGTGTTTCGTCTTGCGACAAGTCGCCTGTGAGTAGGAGTAAGTCGGGCGGCGGCTGTATCTGTTGCAAGCGATCGAGAACTGCTTGGAGGGTGCGGGTTGTTGAGAGGCCTTTCCATTCTCGATCGATCTCTGCAAACAAGTGAGTGTCGGTGATTTGGGCGACGAGTAGGGGAGAAACTGGTGTCATGGCTGGTGTTGCGGGCGATCGATGTAGTTCTAGAATAGCCTCGGATGGGTTTTGGAGGTGTGGGAAAAAAGGGCGATTCCCTACGGGATAGCTGCGCTTTACGAAATTTTTGACAGGTATGTTAAAATTTTCGAGATTTGGTGTAATATAAGAAAACGTCAAATTTCAGACGTAACGGCGGCATAGCCAAGTGGTAAGGCAGAGGTCTGCAAAACCTCCACCCCCAGTTCAAATCTGGGTGCCGCCTTTTTCAGTGATGACTCGAGAAGTTTGAACCGCTTGTATTGTAAGATGTTTGAGATTGTAACGGATTGTGAACTGCGTTCAATCATACATAATTGACTGCCCAAAGTAATGCAGATTTAATGCAATGCAAAATGCGAGGCTAAATCAGGCCAGCGGGCGGATCAGTTGGTGCATAATAAAGCTCTGGCTGAGATTATCTCGATCGTGAAACGTGCTGATGAGTTCATTTATACGGCGGCGGATCGGATAGATAGATCGCATCTGTGATGGTTGGCAAGTCGTTTAACCAAGAGCAGCTAAAATGGCTTGGTTAGATCCAAGAGCATTTAGTGCAGAATCTCACTATTGAGATGGATGATTGGGAGTATGCGCCGATTTTTGAAGGAGTCGGCGGAAAGGGTAAGGGGAAAAAAGTCTTTTCAGGTGGACTAGAAGCACTGATTGATGAAATTAATGCTGTAATTGCGGCCTAGAAAAATAAACAGTTAACGATGGCAATTAAAAGAGTTAGATATTAGGAGATTATTTAATGAATAATGGGAATGATGAACGAGATAATTCTGCCTCTCCAACTGAGGAAAAAAAGTCAGTAGATAGTTTATTAATAGAGGAATTAACTAAACTAATTAAGCCAGGTAAAGAAAAAGGAAAAACAGCTTGGACAATAGGACAAATGTTATCTAAATTGAAAACCGAAAGATTAGCCCAAGTAAACAACCCAGATTCACCTGACAGTGTTAAATCTTCGGAATCTAATTTTGATGACTATTTTGAATCTTTTGTATCTGAAAATCTTGGTCTATCAAAAAAAAGAGCAGAGCAATATATGGAAATTTTCAACGGGATAACAGATTCGGATTTAATAACAAAAAAAATGGCGATTTCACACTTGGAACAAGTAATTCGTCTAAAGGATGATAACGCTATAAAAGATTTATTAAAAGACCTGGCTAAAATTGAAAATGAAAATCCCAACAGTATCTTACCATATACTGAAAACATTATAGCTTCAATTGTAAGCCAATACAAAAACTATTTACAAAAGCAATCTAATAATAAAACATCTGATTATAATTTATCGCTCTTTAGCGATGATAGCAGTGAAAGCAATAAGAATGAGGAATCCACGGAAATAGGTTTTAACTTTATAGAGGCTCTTAATACTGAGAGATCAGATTATGAAAGCCGAAGTGAACAAATAAAGAAGCAAAGGTCAGATATATGGGGACAGGATATAAAAACAAGTTACTTTCCAGAAATTGAAAATATTTATTCCAGAGAACCTATTGATGAACAAGGGTTAGTTGGATTATTTTGTACAATTTTTCCTCTAATTAAAAGCAAGAAGTTAAATATTAAATGTTTAGATTTTTTTAAATTTTTAGATGTTTCAGTAACAACGGAATTGTCTTTTTTGAAAATCAAAGGAATTAGAACACGGTTTCCCGATGCTATAATCGAATTTACTATTTTGGATCGCAAGTCAAGCAAAACAAAAACAACCGAGTTATTTATTGAATTTGAATTTGAAAGTTTTAACTATGTTCGTCATAAACACTATGAGAGTCAAGAAAAATGTCATTTAATTGTTTGTTGGAAACATGAGGAATTAAGTCAATGGGAAAACTGGAAAAAATTCTCCTATAACAAAACCCAACCCTTACCATTTATACTTTCAGTAGAAAACCTTTTAGAAACTGGAGAAATTAATTTAATTAACTTAAATAAGTCCTAATTAGTTCCCTAAGACCCCAACGATAAGCCAGCACCGGTATGATTAGAACAGATTCGCGCCGAAAGGGAAAACAGAGCAGACGTTGCCAAAAATCATAGATGTCTATTAACTACGATCGCAAATCGTCGATCAGTTTTTCTATAGCCATACTTTTTGTGGTTTCATCCGGTAGAAGATTAAACACTTTCTGTAAAAGTTCTGGAGACGCATTTTTAATAAACCAATCTTCACCCGGATTATCCCCAAGATTTAAAAAATACTTTAAACGTTCCTCTATAGCTTCCTTATCTGCTTTATCCAGTTGTCCAACTCGCTTAAGCCAATCCCCTTGCGAATCTTTAAAACAGTTAGCATCAACAGTACATATCTGATGCACTAGAGCGAAGGAATTATAAGAAAGACCATTTGTGCTTGTAGAATTAATCGGATATACAGTTGGCAAACCTTTATAGGTTTCTTGTGAAGTCAACGGAATCAGCGTCAAAGTTTGGATGTATGTAGATTCATCTTGAAATTTGTCACTTGTCCAAACGATATAAGGATGCTCTCCCCGAAAAACCCGACTCGAATTAATTACCTGAGTGCAAGAAATTGTCTTGCACTCAATCTCCCCTGGTTGATTTATGTCATAAATATGATGATGACCGAGTTTGCAACGAAGAGATACTCTATAGGGATTGATAAAATAAATCCAACCTTGACGCGGTTTTTGTCCAGCCACTCGCTCACCCCAATTCACTCATTAACTTTTCTCTTTCTTTGTACAGATTAAGTCTCACCTGTTCCTCTGGTTCGTGGCTATATTTAACCTCAAGCATGGGAGCAGTGCTATAGACATATTCTAGTAACTGATTCAGTTTATCCTCTCCTGCACCCGCCCATTCTCTCCTGATGTTGTCAAGCATGAGCTTCAGACCTAAAGGTAACTTTAAATCATCCACATTACCAGCTCCCTCACCAAGTCTGATGAATATACTTTCTCCCTGAGATTCTTGAACAATCTCTTTGCCATTCATTTGATTTAAAACAGCGTCTATGCTTTCATTCCAAGGCCCATAGTAATAATAACGCCAATCTAAATCAGTAAGCTGCTTGTTTGTCCATTTGACCGCATAAAGATCTGCCAAATACAAAAACTTGATTAATTGCGTTTTTGTAATATAGCCTTTTGTTGCGTAGACAAAGTATTTGATCAGGTTTTCTAGCATGGCTTTCCTTCTTTTGATTTCAAAAAGCTCCCTAATTAATCTTATAAATTGTTCGCTCAAGTTAACTTTAGTCTATTATATCATCCAAAGGACAGGTTGGCTATTAAACCATATAAAAAATAGCTAAGGCTAACAAATAGAGTGTGTGCGTCCAAGAGTGTACTCTTCAAAAGTTGAATTGCTGTCTAAGAAATATTTAGAACGATTATCGCTCGCTTTAATATTTGTTGAACAACTCCATAATAGTTAGGATTTTCTAACCCTTCTAATTCATGTTCGATATCTTCCCAATCCCCTAGCTTGCTTTTCCACTTACCATCCTCTTCTTGTCTGGCTGCGTGCTGTGGCTGGCCGTTATAGGTGTATATTGCTATTTTTTGAAACCCCGGTTCAAGGTCACGATTCTCGCAAGGTTCATATCCAATAGTTTGATAAGCTTTGATAAAAGCATCCAGCGTTAACTCTCTTAAAACACCATTCTGCCAGTACCCATCTGGGTCTACCGGGTCCCATCTGCATTCCTCTTCTCCAGCAGCAAAAGCAAAGCAATTATAATCTACTGTTTCTTCACTTGTTACTTGATATTCAGTAAGCTCTAAGTTAGGAAATCTCAATATTTTTCGGTACTCTAGCTTACCACTCATAACCGTGTTCTTTTCCCCATTGTATCCACGCTAGGGCCATTTGCTTCATGCGGCCGCGCTGTTCGGGTTTTACCGGATTGTCACCAGTAATTGCCCTCAACGCCCAAAACCAATGGTCTGGCTTTTGTTCGAGGTCACGCAAAATCAAGGGGATAACAGGCTGTCCCATGCCGATAATTCTCTGATAAGCCTGGTGCATTGATTTCTGTGTAACTAATGATAGCATCCCCGTCTCGACACGCCATTCTTCGGCGAACTTCTTAAACTCTGCTTCTAGTTCTACCTTGCTTTTAATGGGGAAGTCATCAGCAGGAATTCCTGAAGGCAACAAATATACTTTTAAAACATCTTTGGCTTTTGATGCCGATTCTAAAAAGCTATTCGGCATCAACAAGTTATTAAGCTTTTTACAAAATCGCTCTTTTTCTTCTGTTGATAAGTTAGAGAGTTCTTCAAATTCATCAACAGCCGCAATAAGCTCATCTGCTAGTTCTTCCACTGTCCAAGCATAAGTTTTCTTTAAAGCGTATATAGGAATAATACTCTCTAGTATATTGACTAAATCATCATGGTTCGTGTTTTCTACCTCTGACTCTACGTTTCTGACTAAATCATCAAGAGGCAACGCAGGGACTGTTTTTCTCAACGCAGTCAAAATAGCCTCAAACACTGAGTTGTCCAAGGCTATAATTTTTTCGAGGCCGGATTGATATTGACGATGTATTTTTAAAGAAGGCATATTAGTTTTCTTGTCTTTGCTAAAAGAAGTTGAATTGAGACTAATTGGCTTACTTATACGTTCATTGTAACACCCTTTCGATCGTAAAGATGTAGGGACACGGCAGTGCCGTGTCCCTACCCAATATCTGTACTTCTTACTCAAATCCTCACATTTTGCTGATAATTCTTTGCAGGATTTCCACGCCTGATACCGCTTGCCAGCCAAACAGCCCCAAGAGCACAATATTCAGAAAGATGTGAGTGTTTCTCGCCCAATCATTGCCTTTTTGCATCAAAGGAGTCAGCGAGGCTGCGATCGCAATTATTGCCATCATTCCCAACCCTGCTAGCAAGTGCGGGCCGACAAATAGCTTGCCGTTGTTGATGTAGGTGACGGCCATCCCGACGATCGCAACCGTAACCATCAAGGCTAACAGCAAAGAACCCATCTGGTGGTGCTTGACGTTGAATTTGCCCTTAATTAACTCTTTTTTGAGTTCGCCTTCCGCACTTCTGGTACGTCGGATTTGAATGCCGAGATACAAAGCATAAAATGAGATGGCCAGCAGTACCCACATTAAAATTGGGTGGATGAATTGGCTCCAAACTTTCACTGACTGAGGAATTTCGAGATTCATAGTGTTCTGAGGATTAGCAAACATACTTCATAAAACTTAGCATACCAGTCAGACCGTCTCGTGCGACGGTAAAAATATACGGTATGAGAGACTATTATGCCTGCCACTAAACAAGACGCTGTATTGATTCAAGCCGCCAAGACTGGCAACATTATTCACGTCCAAGCTTTACTCGCTAAGAATGTTAACGCTAACGCCAAAGACTCTGAGGGGACGACGGCTTTGATGTTTGCGGCCCAAAAGGGCTATACAGAAATCGTGCGTACTCTACTAAACAATGACGCTAATGTCAACCAGGTGAGCAGGCGTTTTGGCTTGACAGCTTTGATGCTGGCGGCGGCTCACAAACAAGCTGACTCTGTGCGGCTGTTGCTGGCGGCAGGTGCTGAGGTTAATGCTAAAAATGATGATGGAAGTACGGCTTTGATGGCGGCTTCTCTCAAGGGCGATATCAATGTTGTGCGGATGTTACTTGATGCTAATGCTGATGTAAATGTCCAAGATAAAGATGGAGATTCATCTCTGAAAATAGCTGCTTTATCCGGTCATCTAGCTGTTGTAAAAGCTTTGGTGGATGCGGGTGCTGTTGCTGACAATTCTATGCTGTTTTTAGCTGTCCGTCAAGGAAGCGCTGAAATTGTGCGAATTTTGCTCAATTGTGGGGCGGATGCTAATGTTAAAAATCTAGAGAGCAAAACTGCTTTGATGCTGGCTGCGACAGCGGGAAATTTGGCTGTTGTCGAGGCGCTGTTGGCTGCTGGTGCTGATGTCGAAATTCCCGACAAAAACGGAGAAACTGCTTTAACTTTGGCTGCGGATGCCGGCAATACTGATGTGGTGCAAACTTTGCTTGGTGCGGGTGCTAATGCGAATGTGAAAAATGGAGATGGGGGCACGGCTTTGATGGCCGCTGCTGCTGGCGGAAATGCAGCGATCGCTCATATCTTACTCGATGCTGGCGCCGATATCAACGCTAAGGATAAAGATGATGAAACTGCTTTGAATTTAGCCGTGGTTGAAGGCTGCGAAGATGTGGTGGAATTGCTCTTAAACCGAGGTGCTAGTGTCGGTTCGAGAAATCGGTTGGGCGATACGCCTTTACTGGTAGCGGCTGTTCACGGCCATAGTGCGATCGTATCGGCTTTGCTGCAAAAAGTAAACTCAAATCCGGCTGATTTTCTGAATGCTAAAAACTTTGGGGAGACGGCTTTGACGCTGGCTGCGTTTCACGGACATACCGAGACTGTGAAAGCTTTGCTTGACGGCGGTGCTGATCCCAATGTCCCGGCGGATTTGGGGAAAACGGCTTTAATGAAGGCGTGCGATCGCGGTCATATTGCGATCGTCCAATTATTAGTCGAAAAAGGTGCGGATGTCAACTTGCTGGATGATTCGGGCGCAACTGCTTTAATGTGGGCCGCACATCGGGGTTATGCTGAGGCAGTAACAATTTTAATTGATGCTGGTGCAGAACTAAACCACAAAAATCCGGGAAATTATACAGCTTTAATGCTGGCTGAATTTAAGGGTTCTTCCACTGTGGTGAAATTGCTCAAAAGTGCTGGAGCACTGGAGTAAGAATTAAATAGTTTTGAGTAAGGTAATTCTGTCATTCTGAGGGTAGGCTTTGGGAAGTGAAGAAGCTCACATATCGGAACTTACGCACTGTAAGGGTGTGGCAATAATTGAAATTTTTCGCCTTACTCAGAATGACAAAATTAGGTAATTAGTGCGTCCAGGACGATGAATTATATCAATTCCGGCGCAGCCGGAATGATATCAAATCCGCGCTTCATCGTCGCGGGTAAAGTCGAATCAAGCTGCCAACAAATAATTCGCGCAATTTTCATTTTTTGGACTCACAGTCAACAGTCAACAGTCAACAGTCAACAAGCATTCCGGTGCAACCGGAATCGATATTAACCTCAGTTTGCTTTGCGTACCCAGCCGTTAATAGTAAAGCGGCTATCAGCAAAAGCTTTTGAGGGACAGCTAACTCGCAAAACTTCGTGCATATAGCGACTTAGAAAAAATACGATGCTGTTATTGCGAGGCTCAACGGTTCTGAATGTCTTGTCCGCAACATAAAAATTGTTCTCGATTTTGCTGTCATAAATCTGCAACTCGCCACCTGAAAAACCCTTGGGTTCTCGATAGAAATAGTAAACGTAAGTAAAAAATCGGCTGGCCGTATCTGGCGAGCCACTGTCGTTGTGAAGTTTATAAAAGTTGTTGTCATTGTGCATGGTTAGCTGAGCTTCTATCTCACCCAGGGGAAATGACGGAATATTTAAACTTTTGAGCACGTCGGGGAGAATTGCTTTGATGCGATTAACCATCAGTTCCGAAAATTCGGGGAACGAGTGGAGTACCATCGAACGGCGGTAATCTTCGGCATTGGTTGAGGTGCTGGTACTCACAAATTCTGATTCTTTTGCTAAGACATATTTAATCAGTTTGTTTTTTTCGGCGGGGGTCAAAAAGTTGTCTATTTGGGCGTAGCGAGATATTAAATCGTCATTTACAGGCGGCGCAGGGGCGGGAATTTCTGCGACGGGAATTTCTACGGGAGTTGCAAGCTGCTGCGGTTGCAGTTCCTGCAAGTAAATTGGGGGTTCGGTGACTAATCCCACTAGGTTTTCGCCGGGAAAAGAAAGGGCGGAACGACCTCCGTCTATAGGGATTTGAAATAAGGTGGAAAAACCGGGTGTTGGTTGAGTGCGATCGACTAATGTTTTGATCAGGCTGTGCAATAATGGTGTATCAGATTTGAGCGTGACGGTGCATTGATGTCCGCCTGTGAGCAGGATTTTGACTTTTATGTCTTGGGGTTTAATTTGCGGTTGAATTGTGCTAGTCATAGCCGTTAGTTATAGAAGAAAAAAGTTCGGCAACGGATTCGCAAGGGCGGATGTAACGGATGGATGGATGGGAGAAGGAAGATGGAATATGGAAGATCGAAGAACAAAAATTCCATCATTGCTTGAGGGCGGGCTAGAAGCCCACCCCACAATAGAATTGACTCTTTGTGGAATAGGCATCTTCCCTGTTCGTGAGAGATAACTAAGATGTCATTACTACACTACGAACTTAATTAATGCAAGAAGTGGCGGATATCAGTGAAAACCATTGTGATTCCGAGTTGGTTGGCTGCTTCTATGGAATCTCGATCGCGCATACTTCCGCCTGGTTGGACGATCGCAATTATGCCCGCCTCAGCCGCAGTTTTGACTGAATCGTCGAAGGGGAAGAAACCGTCACTGGCCAAAATCGCTCCTTTGCTCTTGTCTCCTGCTTGTTCTAATGCTAGTTTAACTGAGCCGACGCGATTCATTTGTCCGGCGCCGACACCGATTGTAGTGCGATCGCGCGTCACAACGATCGCATTTGATTTGACGTGTTTCGCTACTTTCCAAGCAAACAGCAATTCTTCCAACTCTTGGGCCGTCGGCTGTTTCTCAGTAACAACCCGCCATTTGCTAGTTTCTTCTACTATATTATCTGAGTCTTGCACCAGCAAACCGCCTGCAATAACTTTAACAGTTTGTGGCGGGCCTTGAGTCAAATCTGGCAAAATTAATACTCGAACTTTCGCCTTTTTCTTGATAATTTGTTCGGCTTCTGGTTCGCACCCCGGCGCGACGATACATTCTAAAAATGTTTGAGTTAAGGCCGTTGCGGTAGCAGCATCAATGGGGCGATTGAGGGCGACAATGCCGCCGAAAGCTGAGACTGAATCGGTGTCGAAGGCTTTTTGATACGCTTCAGAAATAGTTGTTCCCAAGGCTGTGCCGCAAGGATTTGTATGCTTCAGAATAGCGGCCGCGGGTGTGTCGGGGAATTCTACGATCAGCCGCCTTGCTGCTTCTAAATCTACTAAATTATTGTAGCTTAATTCTTTGCCTTGCAGGATGGTGCTAGTCGTCCAGCCTGTCGGTGTACTTCCGCTTTGATACCAGGTGGCGGCTTGATGTGGATTTTCGCCGTAGCGCAGAGTTTGCAGCTCTTTTCCTGATAAATTAAACTCGTCGGGTAGCGAAGATTCTTCAGCGGATTGGCTGCTGAGATAATTTGCGATCGCGCGATCGTAGTTTGCTGTATGTTTGAAGGTTTCTAGCGCGCATCTTTGCCGAAACTCTAAGGATGCTTCGCCACCATTTTCCCGCAGTTCTTTTAAATAAGTATTGTACTGTTCGGGGTCGCACAACACTGTCAAATGAGCGTGGTTTTTGGCTGAGGCTCTCAACATTGCCGGCCCACCGATATCTATCTGCTCAATTGCGTCTGCTAGAGTAACTCCTGGCTTAGAAATTGTCTCTTCAAATGGATACAAATTGACTACAACTAGATCGATCGCCCGAATTTGATTTGCGGTTAAATCTGCGAGGTCTTCCGGTACATCGCGGCGTGCTAAAATGCCACCGTGGATTCGTGGGTGAAGTGTTTTGACTCGCCCTCCCAAAATTTCGGGAGAACCAGTATATTCCGCAACTTTGGTCACTGGGATGCCTGCTTCTTTGAGGGCTGTTGCTGTCCCGCCACTACTAATTATGTCAAATTCAAATTCTTCTACTAGAGTGCGCGCTAAGTCGATTAGTCCGCTTTTATTAGATGTGCTCAGAAGTGCTAGACGTGCCATTGGTTTGAAGTTGCGATCGCAAAAATAGATAGGTTATATTCTATATCACATCTGCCTGCAGGGAGATGATTTGGTAATGGCTAATTATGATTATTTTTGACGATTTAAGGATGAGTCCGCTCATTTTTAAGCATATTTTTTTTCCAAACTATATAATATTTTATACTGACCTGTGGCTTTTAAATATTTAAGACTTTTGCGGAGAACTGATTATTTTGTGAGTGGGAGAGGGATTGAAGCCATCTCCAGCTTGCACCTTTCGTATCGCTACGTAAGTGTCAATGTTGTTGAAATCACTTAATAAAACGTAATAGATAATTATAGCGCGATTACTCAGAAATTTTAACGAAGTTTTAGGATGAATTAGAAAAGTAATGTGCTAGCATCGGGTGTAAATTGCGATCCCCCTAAGTTCCCCGGAGAATTGGGCGATCGCACTAGCTTAATCGAAAAAATAACTTGGTAGGGTAGAAATATGTTTTTTCAAGAAGCCGATCCAGAAAATAAGGTCAGTAATATTAGCAGGAATCATAAAAAAACTGCTCACAATATGATTCACAGAACCGACTACCAACAGATTCCCAAAAAAAGAGCCGAGAATTCGACAGATGCCAACATTTCCGAAGCTTATAGTCTTAGTCTGTGCGAACTGCAGCAGATGGAGCGAGCAATGGAACAGCTAAAGCAGGATTTGAAAGCTAGCGAATCTCGGTTTCGGAATGTGATTGAAAAAAATGCCGACGGCATCGCAATCGTTAACAAGCGAGGACTTGTCTGTTTTGCCAACCCGTCAGCAGAAGCGCTGTTTAACTGCACGGCAGAGGAACTTCTAGGTCAAGCATTTTTTGGCAATTTAGTAGTAGAAGTTTCAGCTTGCGACCTTGAGATGGCGACGGATATTATTCCCCAAGTTGGAAAAACAGAAGCGCCAGGAACTCGCGTCGTGCAAACAGAAGTTGAAGCTATTCGCAAGCAAAAAGCAAATGCTGTAGTAGAAATGCGGGTGGTGGAAACGGAATGGGATGGAGAAATGGCTTATTTAGCTACGCTACGGGATATTACCGATCGCAAGCGCGCAGAAGAAATGCTTTGGTTGTACGATCGAGCTATAGCAGCTAGTAGCACCGGATTTACGATTTATGACGCCACTGACCCCGAACATCCAATTATTTATTGCAATCCCGCATTTGAAAGCATGACCGGTTATCGGCGGCAGGAAATTATCGGAAAAAACTGCCGATTTTTGCACGGAAGCGATACCGATCCGGCGGCAGTAGAAATAATTCGCCAAGCCTTGCAAACAGAAAGCGAATGCAAGGTAATATTAAAGAATTACCGCAAAGACGGAACCGCTTTCTGGAATTGTTTCTCAATATCTCCCGTGCGCGATCGACTGGGCAAATTAACTCATTTTATTGGCGTACAGAGAGACATCACTGAGCGCAAACAAGCTGAAGAAGCCTTGCATATTTCCGAAGCACAAAGCAGAGAACAAGCCGCTCAACTAGCAGCCACACTTAACCAGCTCAAAGCCACTAATTCCCAATTAGTTCAAAGCGAAAAAATGTCTAGTTTGGGCTTGCTACTTGCCGGCGTCGCTCACGAAATTAACAACCCAGTCAGCTTCATTTACGGCAACCTCACTCATCTCACAAATTATACTCAAGACTTGTTTCACCACCTCGAACTTTACCAAAAGCATTATCCCGATCCAGTCGTGGAAATTCAACAGGAAAGAGAAGAAAAGGAACTCGATTTTTTAGCTGAAGATTTACCTAAAATACTGTCTTCCATGAGCGTTGGTGTTGAGCGGATTTGCCAGATTGTGCAGTCGCTGCGGAACTTTTCGCGCCATGACGATTCACAGATGAAACCCGTTAACATCCACGAAGGTATTGACAGCACGCTGTTAATTCTCAATCACCGTTTGAAAGGGAACGGAGAAAAGCCGCCCATTCAAATTGTAAAACAATACGGAGAATTGCCGACTGTTGAGTGTTTTGCTGGGCCGATAAATCAAGTTTTTATGAATATTCTCAGCAATGCGATCGATGCTTTAGAAGATGCGAAAAATAGGCAAAATTGTCAACAAATGGTAGAAAATCCTAGCCAGATTAGGATTGGTACGGAAGTGGTCGGCAATTTTGTAGCAATTAAAATTGCTGACAACGGCCCGGGAATAACTGAGCAAGTCAAACAGCAGATATTCGATACATTTTTTACTACCAAGCCCATTGGTAAAGGCACGGGAATGGGATTGTCAATTAGCTATCAAATTATTGTAGAAAGACACAAAGGGGAATTATATTGTACTTCGGAATTGGGCAAGGGCACGGAATTTACTATCAAAATTCCGATCGCACATTAGCGCAGAATGGGCAATCCGCGCTTTACCAACTTGATATACAGGCAAACAAGCGAGCGGGACGTTCGCACTCCTAAAAAACGAGAAAAATCGTTTTTTCTCGTTACCCGACTCTGGCTGGGAACGCATACTTAGAGGCTTTGCCTCCCCATTGTAGAGAGAATTATCAGGTGCTTTTTTGCTCACCTTACCCGCCTAAATAACTAATTAAAAAACCTCTGCACCCTCCAACTTCTTAAAAGTTTCAACCTTAGCCCTCGCCGCTTCCCCGCAAGTCTTCGGCGTCGGAAACATCTTCCCAGGATTCGCCAAACCTTTCGGATTAAACACCTGACGCACCCACTGCATCGTCTCCAAATCTACCTCCGAAAACATATCCGGCATAAAACACTTCTTGTCAGCACCGATGCCGTGTTCCCCCGAAAGACTTCCCCCAACTTTCACGCAAAGCCTGAGAATTTCTCCGCCCAATTCTTCCACCTTTTCCAGCGCACCTTTTACCGAGTTATCGTACAGAATCAGCGGGTGCAAATTCCCGTCTCCCGCGTGAAATACATTAGCAATCCGATAACCGTATTTCTCGCTCAAACCCTCAATTTCTTTCAAAACATAAGCCATTTGGGTTCGCGGAATTACGCCGTCTTGCACGTAATAATCAGGGCTGAGATGACCCGCCGCCGCAAAAGCAGCTTTCCGCCCTTTCCAAATCTTTAGGCGCGTTTCCGGGTCGCTTGCTGTCGTGATATTTCGCGCTCCGTTATGCTTGCAAATATCGGCAATCCGCTGTTTGTTTGTGGCAACTTCCACTTCTAAACCGTCGATTTCTATGAGGAGAATGGCCGCCGCATCGCGGGGATAACATCCAGTTGCCACCACATCTTCCACAGCATTGATGCTGATGTTGTCCATAATTTCCATGCCGCCGGGAATAATGCCAGCGCTGATAATATCGGAAACCGATTCGCCCGCTGCTTCTATACTGGCAAAATCCGCTAGGAGAACGCAAATCGATTCCGGCGCTTTGAGAATTCGCAGAGTAACTTCTGTGGCGATTCCTAAAGTGCCTTCGGAACCGACAAATACACCAGTTAAATCGTAACCGGGCATTTCGGGAATTTCGCCACCGACATCGACAATTGAACCGTCGGGAACTACCAATTTTAATCCTAAAACGTGATTCGTTGTTACTCCGTATTTGAGGCAGTGAACGCCGCCAGAATTTTCGGCAACGTTGCCGCCAATCGAACAAACAATTTGACTGGAAGGATCGGGCGCGTAGTAGAAACCGGCGCCGCTAACTGCTTGCGTTACCCAGTTATTAATTACTCCCGGTTGCACGACAACTTGCTGATTTTCTAAGTCTACTTTCAGGATTTTTCGCATTAGGGCAGTGACAATCAGCACGCAGTTTTCTACAGGCAAAGCGCCGCCGGAAAGGCCGGTGCCTGCGCCTCTAGCCACCCAGGGAATTGAGTTGCGATCGCATATTTTGACCACTTGCGCCACTTCCTCGGTAGTTCGAGGCAATACCACCATGGCGGGGCGCTGGCGGTAGCTGGCGAGTCCGTCGCACTCGTAGACAATCAATTCTTCGCGGCGCTGCACGACACCATTTTTGCCGACTACAGCCTCGAATTCTTTAATAACGGGTTTCCAGTTGCGTTCTGTTTCTATGGCTATCATTAGTGAATTTAATTAGGGAACTATCAATAATATTGTGGCAAGTTTTACTATTTTTGTGCAATTATTTTTCTAAGGGTTGCAATATTGACACAGGGAAGGATCGGCAGTCTCTCGACCGTCGGGAAATACTTTTTCTTTAGTATAACCGCAGTTTTTGCATTTATAGATTGCCGATCGCACTAGCTGAGTCGGAAAATAGCACAGTCCGCAAGGCAATCCGATTTTCGTCTCAGCAATATCGAATCCCGGCCAACCGCACTCCGGGCAGAATTGCTTGAATTTTTTAACTAAATCGAGAGTTGCATTTTCGATGTTTTTCATCCGAGTTGGATTGTACATCGCCCGCATATCTGTTTCGATGTGAACTCGACCGGTTGACGATTTTTTTAAGCCGGCTGTCACAGCGTCAAAAAGTTGTTTTTCTGTCCTAATGCCCTTGACAATTTCGCCGTTACCGAGCGCAGCGTCGCCAACTATAACCACCAGTCCATGTTCGGGAAATCCAGCTTTTTTAGCAAAATCATCTGCTTCTTCTATACTGGAAACTAACTCGTGACTGTAGTTAGTTTCAACAGAGAAAGAGTCGCCGATTAGTTCTAGATTGTTGACTCGATCTAATAAAATTACGATTTCTCTGTTAGCTGGCAGATACGGCATCATTGGGTGAGGCCCGAAAGTACCTTCGCTGGCAAAGGCAAGAGTTTCGCCCGCAATTTCTAGGGCTTTTTGTGCTTTATGGCGAGCCGCTTCTATTTGTGTTCCTAAGCGTTTAACTTCTCTGGTGAAGGTGCCGAAAGTGTCCGTGTCAAGCTCCGCAGGTACGAGGATTTTTACACCCAATTCTCGTTCCAAAACGGGAGCCATCACCCGTTCTTTTTGGTGCATGGTAGCAAGCACTGCGGTGCGATCGCTCAATAATTGATTGGGATTCACAGGCTCAGGAATATTAGACATACAGCAACATTATTTCATAACAGAAGGCTCAAATACACCCTTTGACCTAAGTGATCAATTCACCACTCAAGCGTCAATCTTAAAAGCGATCGCTAGTTGCCCCCAGTCACTCCCCCAACTTGACCTCTGAGTACAAAAATTACTCCAGTCATAATTAGCGCCACGCCTACCAACCGCAGCGGCGGCAAAGGCTCGTGAAATATAAGTTTGCCGCCTAAAACAGTAAATAGGTAACTAATTGACAGTAAGGGCGAGACTATGCTAAGGTTTGCCCGCGACAAAACTACAATAAAGCCGATGGAAGAAATTGCATACAAAGAAAGACCACCTACAATCAACGGCTGGGTAGCCATTGCTAGAATTTTTTCCATTAAATTAGCAGCGCCAATGGGTCCTAAGATTTTAGCTCCTGCCTTCAGACTGAATTGACCTGCGACGCCACACAAAATAGCAGCAAGTAATAACAGAAAAACGCTTCTATTCATAAGTTTAGTAACCTATAGTACAATCAAAAATTGCTGTTACCAAAAACCTAAAAAACTTTAATTAAGTTTTGTTGGGTTTTATTCAGCACTAATATTTTAAGCAGAGATACGGGAAAATCAAGTATGGTCGATCGCGATCGAGAATGGAACAAATATATGGCAGAGCAGACCAACCCAAGCGGAGAATACACTCTAGAACTATCGATACTCATGCCTTGTCTGAACGAAGCAGAAACTTTAGAAATCTGCATACAGAAAGCACTGAGGTCGCTGCGCGAACTTGATATTGCAGGCGAGGTCATCATAGCAGACAACGGCAGCACTGACGGTTCTCAAGATATCGCTACCAGAATGGGAGCGAGAGTTGTGCCCGTAGCAGCCAAAGGCTACGGCAGCGCCCTGATGGGAGGCATCATGGCAGCGCGCGGAGTTTATATTATCATGGGCGATGCTGACGACAGCTACAATTTTTCCAACCTCGGCTTTTTTGTCCACAAATTGCGAGAAGGTTTCGACTTAGTAATGGGAAACCGCTTTCAAGGGGGCATCAAACCGGGTGCAATGCCGCCGCTGCACAAATATTTAGGAAATCCGGTGCTGACATGGGTTGGGCGGCTATTTTTTGCAAGTCCCGTCGGCGATTTTCACTGCGGACTCAGGGGTTTTAGGAGAGACTCAATTTTGAAACTCGACTTGCAAACAACGGGGATGGAATTTGCTAGCGAAATGGTGGTCAAGGCCTCTGTATACAAGCTGCGGATAACTGAAATCCCAACCGTACTTTCTCCCGACGGCCGCAGCCGGCCGCCGCACTTGCGAACTTGGCGAGATGGCTGGCGGCACCTGCGATTTTTGCTGCTTTACAGTCCTCGGTGGCTGTTTTTGTATCCGGGTACTGCGCTGATGATTTGGGGTCTAATTATCGTGGTTTGGCTGTTACCCGGTACTCAAAAGATTGGGAGTATCAGCTTTGATGTGCACACGCTGCTTTATGGTGCGATCGCAATTATCATCGGTTTTCAAGCAGTAACTTTCGCTTTTTTTACCAAAATTTTCGCCATCAGCGAGAAATTCCTGCCCGAAGACCCCAAACTCAACAAAATATTTCGCTATGTCACCCTAGAGACAGGATTGATTGTCGGAGTCACACTGATTTTAATCGGAATAGTTGGCTCGTTCTTGTCATTAACTATCTGGAGCGAAACGGCTTTCGGTACTCTCGATCCTTCTAAAACTCTGCGTTTGGTTATTCCCTCGCTCACTTGCCTGACTGTCGGTTTGCAGATGGTTTTGTCGAGCTTTTTTCTCAGCGTGCTGAGCTTGAAGCGTAGGTGATAACATTAAAGTTACTGGCAACATTCCTCAAAACTAAATTGCCATGCAGGGGAAGTTCAGGGCGATCGCATTTCCCTCGCTCCTCAATTGCTATAATAACAGTCAACCCAAAAATCTTAATCAAGAATCTATGTCTACTTACAGCGCGGTACTGACTCAGGTTCTAAGACTTGCACCAGATGAGCAACTGCGACTCATCTCTGAATTATTAGTATATCTTCGTCACCGGGTTCAGGCTAAACCTAAGCGGAGTATTTTAGAATGGGAAGGGTTGGGTGAGGAAATGTGGAATGGGATTGATGCACAAGAATATGTGAATCAGGAACGAGATTCATGGAATGGATAGCTCAGTTACAGGAAAAACTCTACTAAAATTGCTATAATTTATTGATAATCCCACCGAGTAGGAGATTAAGATGCAAGTCAAAGACATGACAGTTGAGCAACTGCGGGACTTGATTCGACATACCGTTGAACAGTGCTTAGAAGAATATTTTGGCGATGCTGATGCAGGTTTAGAAGTTAAGGAAGAAGTCAAGCAGAAATTGTTAGAGTCAATGAAGCGCAAACAAGCAGGAGAAAGTAGCGTCGAACCTGGGGAAGTTTATCAAAAACTCGGCCTAAAATCGTAATGAGCTATTCGGTTGAGTTGACAGCAGAAGCTCTGGTTAACCAAGAAAGATTGACTCAGGCTGTGCAGGAGCGTATAGGTAATAAAATCAATTGGTTGGCTGAAAATTTTGAACAAATTACTCCTATGCCGTTGTCGGCTAATCTGGCAGGTTTCTTTAAGTTAAGAGTGGGTGATTATCGGGTAATTTATTCTTTTGATGAGGATTTAAAGGTGATTACTATTCACCAGATTGGACACCGGAGAGAAATTTATGATTAACTGAAGGGCGATCGCACTTTGGGAAGATCAGGGCGATCGCACTTAGGGGAAGATCAGGGCGATCGCTTTTTGGGCAAAAGAGGGACGATCGCTTTTTCGGCAAAAGAGAGGCGATCGCTCGTCTAGTAAGAGAGTGGCGATCGCCTTTATAGGAGTTTAACTAATTGACAATCCAGCGACTTTTGCGTTCAGGAGTTGAACTACCTCTTCTATATTATCCACTGCGCTGAACTATGGAATAGCTACTGGCTTAATCTGGAATTCCCCACTCACCTATATCAACTTCTTCGCCAGTTTCTTTTGCTCGTAAAAGAGCAGTTTGAATCTCATCGCCTAACTGCGAAAACTTGACTGTTTGACGACGGGTGGGTTCCCATCGAGGCATATTGAAGAAAGCTCTACTTACATTTTCTTCTCGTACCGTTTCAATTACTGTTTCTTTGCCATCCCATTCATAAGTTATATGGAAAGTAGTTAGAAGGTTTTGACCAATGTAGCTATGATTTTTTTCCTTAACTATATACATACCTACCTCAGAACCTTACTTAATTTTTTTCCGAACCTCTCAAACTTTATGAATTTGATTATTACAATAATAGCATTCATTTTGGTGGCAGTAAATACTTTGTAAATATAATAGGTTAACTCATTCTTGAGCTTTTAAGTTCTGCCTCATTGCTTCGCATCAATTAGTAAAGACGTTGTATAAAACCTCTCTACTAACTGATGCCTACTACAATCCTATTCTACTCCCTCAATCCGGTCTTCCACCTCCTGATAAAGTTCACGCAGACGATCCAAATTGTTCTCCGAAGTCTCCCAATAACCCCGGCCATTCACCTCAAGCAAAGTGCTGACAATCTTGCGGAAAGAATGAGGATTTAAGTTAAGCAAACGCTTCTGCATCTCCTCATCTTGGATAAACGTAGTGTTGACATCCTCATACACCCAATTATCCACAGCGCCCGCAGTCGCACTCCATCCAGTCGTATTCACCAGACGCTTAGAAATCTCCCGCACGCCTTCATAACCGTGCGACAACATCCCCTCGTACCACTTCGGATTCAGCAGCTTAGTCCGCGAATCTAAACGCACGGTTTCTGATAGCGTCCGCACCTGGGCGTTGGCTGTGGTTGTATCAGCAACAAAGGATGCTGGTTTCTTCCCATCTGCGCGCAAACTGCCGATCAATTTAGTCGGATCGGAGTCGAAATAGTGCGACACGTCGGTTAGCGAAATCTCTGCCGAATCTAAGTTTTGGAAGGTCACTTCCGCAGTTTTCAAGGATGATTCAAAAATCTGCCGGTCTTGTTCCATTGTTCCGGGATTGTCGGAAGAAAAGGCGAAGGATTTGCGAGTTAAGTACATTTCCTGCAACTCGGCTTCGCTTTCCCAAGTGCTGTTTTCTACCGCCAAGTTGATGTTAGAGGAATAGGAACCTGAGGCATTGGAAAATACGCGGGTTGCTGCTTGTCGCAGGTTGATTCCCATTTCTTCCGCTTGCTTCAGGGCGTGTTTGCGGACGAAGTTCATCTCTAACGGTTCGTCGGCTTCCGCTGCCATTTTCACGGCTTTATCTAACAAATTCATTTGGTTGATGAACAAGTCGCGGAATACACCAGAACAGTTAATTACTACGTCGATCCGAGGGCGTCCCAACTCTTCTAAAGAAAGCAATTCGAGTTTGTTTACCCGGCCCAATGCGTCGGGAACTGGCTTCACTCCCACCATCCACATTACTTGGGCGAGGGATTCGCCGTAAGTCTTGATGTTGTCGGTTCCCCACAACACAACGGCGATCGTTTCTGGGTAATTTCCGCCGTTATCAACGCGCTGTCTTTCTAACAGCCGATCGACTACAAGCTTAGCAGACTTAACCGCCCCCGTTGTAGGGATTGACTGCGGGTCTAAAGCGTGCATATTCTTGCCAGTCGGCAAAACATCCGGGTTGCGAATCGGATCGCCACCGGGGCCAGGCAGAACATACTCGCCTTCTAACGCGCGCAACAAAGCGCCTAATTCGTTGTCGGCACAAACTTGCTGCAAGCAGAATTCCAGATACTCAAACAGCGGTTTAATCGGTTCTGGATCGATTTTTTTGTAACCTGCGGCGTGCAGCGCATCAATCCAAGGTGTTTTCTTGCCCATGTTGAAGAAATTCAACTTAGAAACAAGGGAAACTCTACCCTCAGCATCGGTTTGTTCCTTCACCAAAGCCCCAACGGCATCCCGACAGGCTAAGGTGATGTTTTGCAGCAATTCGACATCATTTAAAATGCCTTTGTCGCTGTTAGTGTAAATTTCGCCGATATCGCGTCCGAGACTGTTAGCAATAATCCGCGGCAAGCTGATCAGCCCGTCTTCTTCGCGGTCTAAATTGGCGATATTCACCAAAGTTGCGATCGCCTCTTCCGCAGTCGGTGGCTTACCGATAACGTGCAAACCGCAAGGTAACAACCGCGACTCAATCTCCATCAACTTGCGGTAAACCAAGCCAACTAAATTGTCCCGTTCCTCCGAAGTCATTCCCGCAGCAACCCCTCTTTCTTGTTCGGGAGGTAGGGCGATATCCTTGTCCAAATTCACCAAACGGCATTTTTCGACGATCGCATCAACAATCGGCACACCGCGCCCAGTCTCTTTCAAAGTTTGATAAGAAGCAATTAACTCGCTGAGTTCCTGCAAACCTTTGTACAAACCAGCATTTTCAGCCGGAGGAGTCAGATAGCTGATTGTTTCAGCATAACTGCGGCGCTTGGCAATTGTTGCCTCGCTGGGATTGTTGGCGGCGTAATAATAGAGGTTAGGAATTTTGCCGATCAAACTGTCGGGATAACAATCCCCAGACATTCCCATCTGCTTACCGGGCATGAATTCTAGCGAACCGTGAGTGCCAAAGTGCAGCACCGCATCCGCACCCCAAATGCGCTCCAAATATGTATAGTAAGCAGCAAAACCGTGGTGCGGGCTGGCAGAACGAGAGAATAACAACCGCATCGGATCGCCTTCGTATCCAAAAGTAGGTTGCACTCCGATAAACACATTGCCAAAATGTTTGCCGAAAATCAGCAAATTTTGTCCGTCGCTGTTCAAATGTCCCGGAGGCGGGCCCCAATTTTCTTGCAAGCGTTCCGAGTAAGGAGTGAATTCTTCGTATTCAGCTACCGACATCCGGTAAGCAACATTTAATTCCGGGCTTTGGTATTGGGCTGTTGCGTCGTGGATGACTTCTTGCATCAGTTTTTCGGCGGAATCCGGCAATTCTGGCAAGTCGTAACCGTTGCCTTTTAAGGCTTTCAATACTTGGTAAATCGAGCCGAAAACGTCCAAATAAGCGGCAGTTCCGACGTTGCCTTTGTCCGGCGGGAAACTGAAAACTGTGATCGCAACTTTTTTATCTAATTTTGGTTTCCGGCGCAGCATTGCCCACTTCATAGCGCGCTGGGAAATTGCTTCGATCCGGTCTTGTAGGGCGATCGCCTTGCCAGTTGCGCCATCACGTCCCGACAAAATAATCGGTTCGATCGCGCCATCCAACTCGGGAATGGCAATTTGCAAAGCAACTTGAATCGGGTGCAAGCCTAAATCGCTATTTTCCCACTCTTCCGTCGTTTGGAAAACCAGCGGCAAAGCCACCATGTAAGGGCAGTTTAGCTTTTTCAAAGTCTCGATCGCCTTCGGGTGATCTTGTTTCGCCGGGCCGCCCACCAGCGCAAAACCAGTCAGAGAAACGACCGCATCAACGATCGGCAGCGGCGCAACACCTTTGGTTCCAACTTCCAAGAAGAAAGTTTCGACTGGTTTCGAGAAGTCCAAACCGCCGGCAAAAATCGGCACCACCCGCGCCCCCATTGCCTCCAATTCCTGCACCATTGCTACGTAGTGCGCGTCATCTCCGGTGACTAAGTGAGTCCGCTGCAACACCAAGCCGATGCAAGGTGCGAGGGGGTCTTTGAGGTCAGCAGAAATATCTTTGCGGGCGTTGTACCAGGTGAGGTAGGCTTTTACATCCTCAAACATGGACGGTGCCAAAGGATGCCAAATTCCCATATCCGGGTAGACAACGGGATCTTGGAAAGTTAGCTGTTCCTGGCCTTTGAATACATATTTATGTGACAGCATCAGCAAGAAGTTTTCCAAGTTTTCTTGGGAACCTCCCAGCCAATACTGGAAACTCAGCATGAAGTTGCGGGCATCTTGGGCTTTGTCGATGGGCAAATATTTCAGCACTTTCGGCAAAGTTTGCAGCAGTTTCAGCATTCCGTCTTGGAAGGAACTCCCGGATTTTTCCTTCCGTTTTTTCATGAATTCGCCGATCGCACTTTTGCTTTGTCCCAACTGTGCCATCGAGAAACTGCCCATTTTATTGAGGCGCATCACCCCTGGCATCGACGGGAAGACGACGGCGACATCCAAGCTGTCGCGCAGCGGTTCAACTGCCGCTACCACTTTTTCTGCCAAATCTTCGATGAAAATTAGAGAAGCAATAAATACATTGGCATCTGCCACATCCCGCTTGAAGGCTTCGTAATTTTCCGGGCTGCGGAGTTCCTCGATCAGGTAGCCGCTGATTTCTATTGCCAAATTCGGATTTTTCTTGTTTATCGCTCGAACCGCTGCAGACAGGGCGCTTTGATACTGCGGTTCCAGTACGACATAGACCACCTTCATGAGCGATCGCCCTTGCAAGTTTTCCGGCACGACGTGGCGAATGGTGGGCTTGACGTGAGTGAACATCCGGTTAGGCTCCTTTAAGATGCTGTTTTCGGGAATCGGGAATTTTTTTATCCCATAAGCATTTTTACCAGAAAACGCTTGCCATTAGGCGATTTGAGCCTGCACATGACACAATTCGACAAATTTAGGGCAACTTTTCGTTACATTTTCTTCTAAATTCCTTGAGCAAATACTCCATATTTTATTTACATATATTTACTTGACATAAGTGGATTTATGTGTAAGAAGTTAATGATTTGGATAAAAATAATTAAAAATTAACCAACAATTGAGAAAGAAATCCTGAAAAAAGTTCCAAGTTTTGTAGAATTGATCAAACTTGCGATCGAGCAATTAACTGAGGGGAAAAAGGCATAATTTCTGAAAGCAGAATGTAGCCTTCGGATAATTGCTGCGTCATCAAGATTGACATTTTACCAGGAACTTAAAACCATTTCATAACGTCTGTTTTGTCTAAATTCCTGATTGGCGATCGAGTTGATGGATAGCTAATTGCTATAGAATCTCAAACTCATCAAAACTTTAGGGGGAAACATGGCTAACTACGCAATTTTCGACGAACAATTCTACCTCGCCTCATATCCTTGGATCAAACCAGCCATTGACGCAGGAGTCATCTCATCTGGGAGAGAACACTTTGAAAAATTTGGGCGAGAAGGCGGTCTAACTAATGTATCGCGTTATTTTGACGAAAATGCTTACCTTGCTGGCAATCCAGACCTCGCACCGTTCGTCCGCACAGTCAACCCAAACGCGCCTTTTGCGACCGGCCTCGATCACTTTATCCAGTTCGGTTACGATGAAGGACAGCGCCGCACCCAAGTATCACCCGAATACAACGAAACCTTTTATTTAGCAAACAACTCTGAACTTCAACCGTTTATTCAAAACGGAACTTTCAAATCAGGGTTCCAGCATTTCGTTCAATTCGGGGCCAAAGAAGGTCGGTTTGGGACTTCATTTTTTGAACCGGAATACTTAAAAGAAAACCCCGACATAGTGCCGTTTGTCAACTCTGGAAACTTGAAAACAGGTCGGGAACACTTTTTCAATTTCGGGCAATTTGAGCCGGCCCGCGACGCGACTTTTGTCGGTACCCGTACCAACGATGTTTTAACTGGTGTTGGCGTGGGCGATGTCGAACTTGTGGGAGTAGAAGTAGGTATAGACTCCCAACGTAACCTGCAGTATGAAAGCTTTGGCACCAATGAATTCGATGTCTTGATTGGTGCTCCGGGAACTAATACATTCGTACTCGGAGTTCCTGCTACAGCGGGGAATGTCACCCCGACACCGCTGTATTTGGGTAACGGTCAAGCTACGATTCGCAACTTCGACATAGAAAGCGATTTTATCCAACTGCAAGGAACTTCTTTAAACGGCTACAGCCTGACTCCGGTTGGCAACAATTTGTCAATCCAGCGTTTTGGAGATGTACTGGGCGTGATTGAAGGAGGAGCAAGCTTGGGTTTGACTTTCCAAGAATCTAACGGTAACGGTACTTTCTTGATTGGATAGTGATTAGTCATCAGTCATCAGTCATCAGTCATTAGTCATTAGCTCAGGCTGATGATTAATGATTTTTTATTGGTTGTGGGCTAATGTGCTATGAAAAAGTACGATCGCCCTTTACTTTAAACAGCAAACTATGAATTACGATATCTTCGACGAACAATACTACCTAGCCTCATATCCGTGGCTGAAACCAGCCATTGATGCCGGCATCATCAAATCTGGAAGAGAACACTTTGAAAAATTTGGTCAAGCCGCCGGCCTCACAAAAATATCGCGGTATTTTGACGAAGATACTTACCTTGAGGGAAATCCAGACCTTAAACCCTTTGTCCGCACATTCAACCCTAACGCGCCTTTTGCGACCGGACTCGACCACTTTATCCAATACGGTTACCAAGAGGGTCGCAGCCATGTATCGCCTGAGTATGACGAAGCGTTTTATCTCGCAACTAACCGAGGTTTGCTGCCGTTTATTCAGAATGGAACGTTTAAAAACGGCTACCAGCATTTCATTGAATTCGGTCTCAAAGAGGAGCAGTTTGGGACTTCATTTTTTGAACCGGGATATTTACAATTCAACCCCGATGTTCGGCTGCTTGTCGAATCGGGAGCCTTGAAAACTGGTCGCGAACACTACTTCTATTTCGGGAAAAACGAGCCAAACCTATCTGCTACTTTTGTCGGAACTTGCGGCAATGACATCCTCACTGGTGTAGGGGTGGGGTATACCCAATTAATAGGATTTCAATTAGGTTACACTACACAAAGTAATAAAATTTTTATCCACAGGTAATATTAGGAAAGTGACGGCAGCAATGAATTCGATACTCTAACTGGCGGTAGCGGCCGCGATATATTAGTGTTGACCCGTAGAACTCGCACTCTAGGGGGTGGTAGATCGGCGGTTTACACTGACCTGTCCTACATCGGGCCGGGTTTTGCTACAATTCGGAACTTTACGCAAGATCAGGATACGCTCGATAGAGGGATTTCCTCAAATCAATTATTGGTATTTTTTATCAACAATAATCGAGATTTAGCTATTCAAAAGAAGGGCTTATTCGTCGTTAACAAGGGAGTTACCGAAACCACTCCCTCTGACACGATCGCTGTTATTGAAGGTGGCGGAAATCTCAAGTTGAATCTATTACCAGAAAATAGAGATAATCTATCTTTAGGCTCTAGAGGTAATCTACCTTTACTTGGATAGAAATCTCTAAGCTATTGGGGATTTGCCTGATTGCTGCTGGGGAGTACGATCGCACATTCGCAAAAATGGCGATCGCACTGTTGTGTTTGCCATAAAAATCATAAAACAGGCTTGACAATAATTACAGCAGGTTCAATCTTGCTCAAGTAAACCTCGAAAACCCAGAAGGGCGCGCACTGTTGGCACCGCCCCTACAACAGCCAATTTATTGTGCTTCATTTACCTAAAAAGTGCTGTAACTTGACATACTGAGTTAGTAGAATTAGTAATAGTGGGTCAATTTTAACCGACAAGTAAGCAGACTAAGCTTGCAGCAAAACTTATGACTAATTATGAAATTTTTGACGAGCCATACTACCTGGCGCAATATCCTTGGGTGAAACCGGCTATTGATGCAGGAATTATAAAATCTGGCAGAGAACACTTTGAAAAGTTCGGTCAAGCCGGCGGCCTGACCAAAGTATCGCGTTACTTTGACGAAGAAACCTATCTAGCTCAAAATCCAGAGATTGCTCCCTTGGTTCGCACCCCAAACAATCCAAACGCGCCTTTTGCGTCTGGCCTCGATCACTTTATTCAGTTGGGCTACGAACAGGGTCGCACCCGCGTGTCACCTGAATACAACGAAGAGTTTTATTTGGCAAATAACTCAGAGTTGCGATCGTTCGTTCAGAACGGAACTTTCAAATCAGGCTACCAGCATTTCATTCAATTCGGACTCAAAGACGGTCGTTTTGGGACTTCATTTTTTGAACCGGAATACTTAAAAGAAAACCCCGACATTGCGCCGTTTGTCAACTCTGGAGCCTTGAAAACCGGTCGGGAACACTACTTCAATTTCGGAAAAAACGAGCCAAACCGATCCGCTACTTTTGTCGGAACTTCCGGCAATGACACCCTCACAGGCGTTGGTGTGGGGAATAACGAACTGATTGGAGTGGAAGTAGGTATCGATCCCCAAGGCAATCGGCAGTATGAAAGCTTGGGATTTTATGAATCTGATGTCCTGATCGGCGGCCCTGGGAGAGATACATTCGTACTCGGAGTTCCTGCTACCTCCGGTAACCCCACATCCCGTCAACTCTATGCGGTTGCCACCGGTGTAGTTAGAATTCGGAACTTTGATGAAGACTTGGACAAGATCCAGTTGGCAGGAAGTCCCGATCTCTACACAACACTTTCGGATGCTAACGAGCTCATAATCCTCAGCCCAAGATATGAAACAATTGGTATTATTCAGGGACCAAATTTATCTTGGTCTACAATTCAGCCAAAGGAAGACGGCACTTTCTACCTATTCCTTAAATAACTGGAACCTCGGTTATCTCTTTCTCGGTTAACATGGTAGGGTGCGTTAATAACGCACCCTACTGAACTCAGATTATAGCAGTTGTCAAATTGCTGTCGATAGCGATGGAGTTGTTCTTCTGCTGGCTCAGCTTTTGCTTCGGCTGTCAAATACCGAGAACCGTGTTCATCGTGCCAGTATCGAACAGTACCATGACAGAAAGTTGACAAGTTTATTAATTAATTGTACGCTTCAGAAACCTGGTTTCTAAATATCAAAATCATTAAAGCCGCAGTAGGAAAACATGGCTAGTTACGCAATTTTTGACGAAAAATACTACCTTGTTCAATATCCTTGGGTCAAACCCGCCATTGATGCAGGAGTTATCAAATCTGGAAGAGAACACTTTGAAAAATTCGGTCAAGCCGGCGGCTTAACCAAAGTATCGCGGTATTTTGACGAAGCTACTTACCTTGCTGGCAACCCAGACATCGCTGCCTTAGTCCGCACCCCCAACAACCCAAGTGCACCTTTTGCGACGGGTCTAGACCACTTTATCCAATACGGTTACGAAGAAGGTCGCACTCGCGTATCGGCTGAGTATGAGGAAGCGTTTTATGTAGCAAATAACCGACAGTTGCAGCCGTTTATTCAGAATGGAACTTTTAAAAATGGCTACCAGCATTTCATTGAATTTGGCATCAAAGACGGTCAGTTTGGGACTTCATTTTTTGAAACAGAATACTTACAAAAAAACCCCGACATCTTGCCGCTTGTCAACTCTGGAGCCTTGAAAACCGGTCGCGAACACTACTTCAAGTTCGGAACTTCCGATCCAAACCGCTCTGCGACTTTTATCGGAACTTCCGGGAATGACATCATTACCGGTGCTGGGGTGGGAAATACCGAATTAATTGGAGTTGAAGTAGGTTATGTTACAAACAGTGATGGCTTTTCCATCCCCGGTCGAAATTATGAAAGTGATGGTAGTAATGAATTCGATATTCTCACTGGCGGTAGCGGCCGCGATAAATTCATGCTCGGTGACCTTTTACCAGGCAGTGGTGGTAAGGGATTCAGTTCCCCAACAAGGCTCTATATCGGGCCTGGTTTTGCTACTATTCGGAATTTTACCCAAGGTCAGGATAGCATCCAGCTAGCATCAGGTAATTCTGACGGAGATCCCTTAGATAAATTCTTGGTATTTCCTATCAACAACAATCGAGATTTAGCTATCGAGACGAACGGCTTGTCAGTCTTGCGTCCAAATGGATCTTCCGAACTTAGTAGCTTTGACAGGATAGCTGTTATTGAAGGTGGCGGAAATCTCAAGTTGAATCAATTACCAGGATCTTCTTTTTCCATACTTTTACTTGGGTAGAAATCTCGCAGCTATTGGGGATTTGCCTGATTGCTGCTGGGGAGTACGATCGCACATTCGCAAAAATGGCGATCGTACTGTTGTGTTTGCCCTAAAAATAATAAAACAGGCTTAACAATAATTAACTTCACATACTAAGTTAGTAGAATTAGTAATAGTGGGTCAAGTTTAACCGACAAGTAAGCAGACTAAGCTTGGAGCAAAACTTATGACTAATTATGACATTTTTGACGAACAATACTACCTGGCGCAATATCCTTGGGTCAAACCTGCTATTGATGCAGGAATTATAAAATCCGGCAGAGAACACTTTGAAAAGTTCGGTCAAGCCGGCGGCCTGACCAAAGTATCGCGTTACTTTGACGAAGAAGCCTATCTAGCTCAAAATCCAGAGATTGCTCCCTTGGTTCGCACCCCAAACAATCCAAACGCGCCTTTTGCGTCTGGTTTAGACCAATTTATTCAGTTTGGCTACGAAGAAGGCCGCACCCGCGTATCGCCTGAGTACAACGAAGAGTTTTATTTAGCAAATAACCGAGAACTGCTACCACTTGTTCAGAACGGAACTTTCAAAAATGGCTACCAGCACTTCATCAAATTCGGAAATAAAGAGG
>NZ_JAUBRM010000071.1:0-35217 GCF_036701905.1 Microcoleus sp. MON2_D5 | reverse complement strand
AGAGAACACCGGGAACACGAGTTTCAGCAGCAGCTAACCGAAAAATCCAGTGCTCTGGAATCTTTGCAGCAGCAATTCGCCGAAAGAGAACACCGGGAACACGAGTTTCAGCAGCAGCTAACCGAAAAATCCAGTGCTCTGGAATCTTTGCAGCAGCAATTCGCCGAAAGAGAACACCGGGAACACGAGTTTCAGCAGCAGCTAACCGAAAAATCCAGTGCTCTGGAATCTTTGCAGCAGCAATTAGCCGAAAGAGAACACCGGGAACACGAGTTTCAGCAACAGCTAGCCGAAAAATCCAGTGCTCTGGAATCTTTGCAGCAGCAACTGGCCGAAAAATCCAGTGCTCTGGAATCTTTGCAGCAGCAATTCGCCACCGAAAAGCAAAATCTCGAAAGCCAATTCCAGGAAACCGTGTCGAAGTCGAGTTACGAATCTTTGCAGCACGAGTTAGCAGAAAAGTCAAGTGCGATCGGCGACCTCCAAGTTAAATTGACCAAGTTGCAATATCTGGAAAATGAATTGGGCCAGAGTGCGGCGATACAGCGAAATTACGACGCTTTGCAGCAACAGTCTCAAGAACAGCTAAGAACCATCAAAGCTTTACGGGAACAGCTAGCTCAAATGCAGGCTGTCGCGGGGATTGGCGAAGCTTATCTCAACAAGTGGCGGCGTCCCTGATTCTCCAATCGGCTACGGCCAAAACTCGGGTTGCTTTGGACGATCCGGCTGCACCTTACCCCTGAAATGTCCTGTCAACTCGGCCTCCTTCCTCTTGTAGCGATAGATTTCAACCTGTCGCTACAAGAGCTTTTTATTGCCAAATATGAGCATACTATTAAGAAATATTACAATAAATAAATTTATGACAGGCGATCGCACCCCTTTAGGCAAATCCCATCCAGCAGACACTAAGGGCCGCGTCACGGTAATTGGAGGCGGAATCGGCGGGCTGACAGCAGCAGCCCTGCTAGCCCGCAGAGGATACAAAGTGCTAGTCTTAGACCAGGCGATCGTCCCCGGAGGATGCGCTTCCACCTTCAAACGCAAAGGCTTTACCTTCGATGTCGGCGCCACGCAGGTTGCAGGATTGGAACCCGGAGGCATTCACCACCGAATTTTCTCAGAATTAGACATAGAACTTCCCGCCGCGACACCCTGCGATCCCGCTTGTGCGGTGTTTTTGCCGGGAGAAACCGCACCGATTAGGGTGTGGCGAGATCCGCAAAAGTGGCAGCAAGAAAGGCAGCGCCAGTTTCCTGGAAGCGAACCTTTTTGGCAATTATTGTCTGCATTGTTCAAAGCTAGCTGGAAATTTCAAGGGCGCGATCCAGTTTTACCACCCAGAAACTTATGGGATTTCTGGCAATTAATTCAAGCAGTTCGCCCCGATACTCTAATTACTTTGCCTTTCACTTTTATGACAGTGGGAGATGCTTTGCGGCTTTGTGGGTTGGGCGACAATTTGCGCTTGAGAACTTTTCTGGATTTGCAGTTAAAATTGTATTCTCAAGTTGATACGGAAGAAACGGCGCTACTTTACGCGGCGACGGCTTTAGGAGTTTCGCAAGAGCCGCAGGGATTGTATCATCTAAAAGGAAGTATGCAGGTGTTGAGCGATCGACTTGTAGAGGCGATCGAACTCTACGGAGGTCAAGTCTTATTGCGGCACACAGTTGAAAGTATTGTCACCGCCAACGGCAAAGCCACCGGTACAGTGATTCGCAATCAAAAAACCGACGAAGTTTGGACAGAAACAGCCGAGCGCATTGTTGCCAACGTGACCGCGCAAAATTTAGTAAAATTGTTGTCAAGCGAGCCGAGTGTCGGAAAATTAACTAATAATTTAACTGAGAATTTATCCGTTAAATCAGAGAGTTCAGAGACAAAAAACCAACTCCCAAATCAAATGGCAGGCTACAAATATCGAGTCGATAAATTGCCGCCCGCATCCGGTGCTTTCGTGATATATTTGGGAGTGCATGAAAGCGCAATTCCGGCAAATTGTCCGCCGCACCTTCAGTTTCTCTACGATTACGACGGCGAGATTGGGGAGAATAATTCATTATTTGTTTCAGTCAGCCATCCGGGAGATGGCCGAGCACCGAAGGGAATGGCGACAATTATCGCTTCGTCATTTACTGATACTCGAATGTGGTGGAATTCGGTTGATTATGAAGGATTGAAGCAAAAATATACTGTCGGGGCGATCGCCCGTTTGAGCGAATATTTCAATTTGACGCCAGAGTCGATCGTACACCAAGAATCAGCCACACCCCGCACCTTTGCCCGCTACACAGCGAGAGATAGAGGCGTTGTAGGTGGCATCGGTCAGCGAATACCAACCTTCGGGCCATTCGGATTTGCCAACCGCACACCAATTAAAAATTTGTGGTTAGTAGGTGACTCCACCCATCCCGGAGAAGGCACTGCCGGTGTTTCCTATTCTGCTTTAACAGTAGTGCGACAAATGGAAGCCGCCTCTAAAATCTAAGAGGACACGGCAATGCCGTTTCCCTACCCCAAAAATAATTAATCGCGCGAGAGATGTAACTATCGCGCGATTAATTTTAGGGAATAGTTAACACTTAACAGTCAACAGTCAACAGTCAACAGTTAACCATCATTCCGGTGTCACCGGAATTGATATCAACTACATTCTCTGACTACTTGATAGAAATCTTTGCGCCCACAGCTTCAAGCTGTTTCTTCATTTCTTCAGCAGCTTCCTTAGCAATAGCTTCCTTAACTGCCTTCGGTGCGGCTTCTACCAAGTCTTTTGCTTCCTTCAGACCCAGACCGGTAATTGCGCGGACTTCCTTCAGAATTGCGATTTTCTTGTCAGCAGGAACTTCTTCGAGCATGACAGTAAACTCGGTTTGCTCTTCTACTGGTTCAGGAGCCGCTCCACCACCCATACCGGGCATCATCATCATGCCGCCTACAGGAGCAGCAGCGCTGACGCCGAAAGCTTCTTCAATTTGCTTGACCAATTCAGATGCTTCGAGCAAAGTCAAAGACTTAAGTTTGTCCAAGATTTCATCAGTTGCAGTAGACATTTTTTGAACTCCTAGTTCGATTGTAGATTGTGGATTGTGGATTGTGGATTACTCATTAATTATGAGTTTCTCGTCTCCAGTCATGAGTTTGTTTCTCAAAACTAACGACTCTTGACTCGTGACTAATTACTAATGACTTACGCAGATGTGCTTTCAGCTTCTGCTTCAGGTTGTGCTGGTGCTTCTGCTTGAGCTTCTGCTGGTGCTTCTGCTTCAGTTTGTGCTGGTGCTTCTGCTTGAGCTTCTGCTGGTGCTTCTGCTTCTACTGCTGCGGAATCGCCGTCTTTTTCAGCATAAGCTTTAAGACCGCGAGCGATCGAAGTAGGAACTTGATTGATACCCACAGCCAACTTGGTTGCGACACCGTTGATAGCGCCAGCAATTTGAGCCATGAGTTGTTCTTTCGACGGCAGATCGGCTAATGCTTTAACATCAGCTTCTTTCAGCACCCGTCCTTCCATCACGCCGCCGCGAAGTTCAGTCTTCTTAGAGACTTTTTGGAATTCTTGGTAAGCTTTAATCGCGCCGCCAATATCTTCTTGCACGAACAGAAACGCCGACGTACCGGTCAACAATTCCTGTATCGGCTGCCAGGTTTCGTTGCCTTCAACCGCAATTCGCATCAGCGTGTTTTTTGCCACTTGGCAACTGCTGCCTTTCGGACGCAAACGCCGACGCAAATCTGTAATTTCAGCAACAGTTAAGCCCGTGTAGTCAATTACGATCGCCAGTTGAGATTCGCTCAAGGTTTGCTTGAGGTCTGCAATAATCTCATTTTTTACTGCTAAAGTTTTGCCCATACTTATTTCACCTCCTTTTAGGATCGAAAACTGCCCACCAAAAACCCCGACCTTAGAGCCGGGGCAGAGAATTAAAAATTAACAAGTCAGAATTAAAAATAGAAAATTTCTAATCTTTGAGTCTTGAGTTTTTATTTCTTCAGCCTCGGCAGGAAATTAAGCGGTCGGCACCTGCGGTCTTCAGCTTATTGATTTTTGATTAGGCTATCATCAGAAGGCAGAGATTAGCAAGGGTCTGGCGTAAGTCTTGTGAGAGATTTACACAGACAGCCGAAGCTGTCTTTTACCTTCTGCCTTCGGCTTAATTCTGTACTAGGCAGCATCAAGTTTGGTATCGCGCAGAGCACTGATATCGACTTCGATCGAAGGGCCCATTGTTGCGGATACGTACAGACTGCGCCAGTAGCGACCTTTAGCACCAGAAGGACGGTTGCGGTCAACAGTTTCTTGCAAAGCATGAAGGTTGACGAGCAAATCTTCCGCTGAGAAAGCTGCCTTGCCAAACATAACATGAACGATGCCTGTTCGATCGGCACGGAATTCTAGTTTACCACCTTTAAACTCGTTGATCGCCTGAGCAATGTCAGTCGTCACCGTGCCACCTTTCGGAGAAGGCATCAAACCGCGCGGGCCCAACAACCGACCCAATTTTGCCACCAACGGCATCACGTCTGGGGTAGCAATCAGGCAATCAAAGTCCATCATGCCCTTTTGAATTTCATCGATCAACTCTTCAGAACCAGCAATATCCGCGCCGGCATTTAGAGCTTCTTTAACTTTTTCGCCCTTAGCAATCACCGCAATTCTGACTACTTGACCAGTTCCTTTTGGTAGCGATACAGTTGTCCGCAACTGTTGGTCAGTATATTTCGGGTCAATTCCCAAACGGATGTGAGCTTCAGCAGCTTCGCCAAACTTAGCGGTTGCTGTTTCTTTCAAAAGTTGCAGAGCTTCCAGCGGTAGATAAGGTCTGTCTTCAACTTTCTTTTGAAGTTCTTGCAGTCTTCGGGATACTTTCTTTGCCATTGTTATCTCCTGGGGTCAGTCGATTTTAGATTTTAGATTTTAGATTTTAGATTGAACCTATCGGACAATCTTAAAATCTACCCGTTTTCGGTTACTAGCGAAGCTTTGCTTCTCCCCCTGAACCGACTTAGGATTTGCGATTGGAGCTTGAAGATTTTAGCTTCAAAATCAGGAATTTTGGATTAGCAATTTGGAACTTGGACTAGGAAAAATCTTCCTTCTTCCTTCTTCCTTCTTCCTTCTTCCTTCAATCCGCGATCGCCACGCCCATATTTTTAGCCGTTCCTGCCACAATTTTCATAGCAGCCTCAACATCATTAGCATTGAGGTCAGGCATTTTGGTTTCAGCGATTTCTCGCAACTGAGCCTGTGTAATCGTCCCTACTTGCTTGCGGTTAGGTTCTCCCGAACCTTTAGCAATGCCAGCCGCTTTTTGAATCAAAACCGACGCCGGCGGGGTTTTGAGAATAAACGTAAAACTGCGGTCTTCAAAAACCGAAATTTCTACCGGAACCACCAGACCCGCTTGGTCTGCGGTTCTAGCATTGTACTCCTTGCAAAACATCATAATATTGACGCCGTGCTGACCCAGAGCTGGGCCGATCGGAGGAGCTGGGTTGGCTTTTCCCGCCGTAATCGCCAACTTAATTACTGCAACAACTTTCTTTGCCATTAGTTAGTTCTGTTTCTGAACCTGATTGAACTCCAATTCTACAGGCGTATCGCGCCCAAAAATCGAGAGTAAAACTTTGAGCTTGTTTCGTTCCGGGCTAACTTCAATCACATCACCTTCAAAATCCTTAAACGGCCCGGAAAGTACCACAACGTGGTCTCCAGTAGACATCGATACTTTGACAACCGGTTCTGATTCCTGAGCGTTTCTGAAGATCCGTTCTACTTCTGAATGACTCAGAGGTAGCGGTTTGACGTGACCCCTGCCGCGCCCGTAGCGGCGTTTCTGCTCTGCCCCGACAAAATTAATTACATTCGGGGTATTCTTGATCACCTGCCACGTATCCTCGTCCATAAACATACGGATGAGTACGTAGCCGGGAAAGATTTTTTCATCTGACTGCCGCCTGGAACCGTCTTTGCCGACTTTGATTGCCGGAGTTTGCGGAATTTCTACTTGAACGATGCGATCGGCAACATCCAAAGTTTGAATCCGCTGCTGCAAGTTTGCCTTCACGCGCTTTTCGCAGCCAGAGGCAACTTGAACAGCATACCAGCGAGCATCAATCTCCGGCACCTCTGGCGATGCTGCCTGTGCCGTCGCTTCTGTGGAATACTCAGATTCTTCTGATGCAAAAGTCATGGCCCAAACACCTTTCCCGCGCCCCAGTTAAAGAAATTATCCACCAAATAGATCAGGCTTGCTGAGAGGATTACCATCAAAAGCACGGCCAAAGACTCGCTGATCAACTGCTGCCGACTCGGCCAAACCACTTTGTCGAGTTCTTCTCTAGTTTCCTTTAAAAAACCCGCAGGATTAAACCCAGGCGCCGTTATTTCTTGAGTTTCTTGAGCTTGGTCTTTTTTCGCCACGATTCAATCCTCCTTGCGATTTTAGATTTTAGATTTTAGATTTTAGATGGTGTGAGTGGCCCGTGGCTCTCAGATTTTGTGACACTAACCACTTACGCCCAAGTCCCAAATCTCAAATCTAAAGCCACGACTTTTTTACAAGCCCAACCTATCAACTGTGTAACTGCCGATCGCCGAAACCGACGATCGAGAAGCGACACCGAGCATTTGTTGATGGCATTTTTTGCGAACCGCCCACAAAAATTAATTCTACCCGAAAGTTTGCGGTTTTGACTGTTGCCAGCCAATAATCCGGGCGCTTTCGGGCAGAATTTAAAGTTTGGTGATTCAGCGCGCCCTGGAGGACTTGAACCCCCGACATCAGGTTTTGGAGACCTGCGTTCTACCAACTGAACTAAGAGCGCACAGGTGAGGTTGCTGAAATTCGCTTAACCTCTAGATTTCTATTTTAACACAGTGCGCTCTTAAATGGGAAACTTTTTTTTGAAATTTCTCAATTTCCCATGAACCATGAACCAAGGGGAAGCTGGGTGCATTCCTACAGGGAGCGATCGAACCGCTGTTTGACGCGAGTAGCTTTGCCCACCCGATCGCGCAGGTAGTAAAGTTTTGCTCTGCGGACTTTCCCGCGGCGCATCACTTGGATCGTGGCGATGCGGGGCGAGTGAATCAAAAACACCCGTTCCACTCCGACGCCCTGAAACACGCGGCGGACGGTGATTGTTTCATTAATCCCGCCGTTACGCATGGCAATCACAGTCCCTTCGTAGGGCTGAACCCGTTCTTTGTTACCCTCTCTAATTTTCACGCCGACTCGCACTGTGTCGCCCACGTAAATTTCCGGGAGTTGTTTATTAAGTTCTTGCTTGACTCTATTTATTTCTTCCGTTTCGATAGAACGGATTATTTCTGCGCCTTTCATGGGATTTACCAAAACTCACAATCCCTTATCATATATCGAAATGCCCGTTTTATGTCAAAAAAATTCTATGTTAAATACCTCTGAGGTCGTATTTCTGCAACTGGGGGCAATGGCTGCACTCGCCTTCTACGTCGCCGCCAACTTGGGGGCAAACGATGTCGCTAACTCGATGGGGACATCCGTAGGCTCGAAGGCGCTAACGCTGCGGCAGGCAATAATTGTTGCAGGCATACTGGAGTTTTCCGGCGCAGTGCTGTTCGGGCAAGGCGTTTCCGAAACTCTGGCAACAGGAGTTGTGAAGGCACAAGTGTTCGCTACCCAACCGCAAGTATTTTTAATCGGGATGGTGTCAGTGCTGATAGCTTGCGGGATCTGGCTGCAAATCGCTACCAGTCGAGGTTTGCCAGTTTCTTCATCCCATGCAGTGGTGGGCGCGATCGCGGGTTTTAGCTGTGTTGCAGCCGGAATTAATGCAGTTGATTGGCGAACCATCGGCACCATCTCCCTAACTTGGGTGGCGACACCTGTTGCTAGCGGTGCTTTAGCCGCGCTATTTTACAGTGTGGTGAAGTATTCGATTCTCGATCGGCCAGATCCTCTATCTCAAATGCGCGAGTGGATACCTTGGCTGAGTGCAGCAATGCTGAGCGTATTTGGGATAATTGTACTGCCCTCTGTTGTGGATGTTGCTTTGGTGCAGACAGGGGCGATCGCCCTAGCGCACGATCGATTTGGCTGGAATCTTCCCATTCACGATGTTGTCATTGGCATTGGGAGTATTGGGGCGATCGTCCTCACACTCAATAGCTGGAAAAAATTAGAATCAGTTGAGAAGGAAGAAGAAAGAAGGAAGAAGGAAGAAGGAAGAGGAGATAAGGGATTCGGCCTAAGTACAAACTCCTCCCCCACTCCGACACTCCCTCACTCTCTCATCGAGCAACAAATGGCGAGATTTCAAGTCTTGAGCGCCTGTTTTGTAGCATTTTCCCACGGTTCCAACGACGTAGGAAATGCAGTTGCTCCCCTAGCTGCGATCGCCTACATCCGGCGCACAGGTTCCTTTCCCTCAGAAGATTTCAGCGTTCCCCTGTGGATTTTAGTCGTCGGAGGCGCAGGAATAGTCATCGGTTTAGCCATCTGGGGTAAAAATGTAATTGCCACAGTCGGCGAAAAAATCATCGAACTGCAACCAAGCGGCGGATTTTGCGCGGAATTAGCCACAGCTACCACAGTCTTGCTAGCATCCCGCTTCGGTTTGCCAGTTTCCACCTCCCACGCTTTAGTCGGTGCAGTCGTCGGAGTCGGGCTGATCAAAGCTTGGAAAACAGTACGCTTGCAAACTTTGCTGTCAATTGGTTCGGCTTGGCTGGTGACAATTCCGATCGCAGCAGGTTTGGCTGCTATCATCTTCAGCATCGCGCAATCCATTGGGCAATTTTAGATTTTAAATTTTAGATTGAGGAATTTGATCCCACATTCCGCACCCTCAACTGTCACACGGGGGATTTTGGTGTTCTTGGTGGTAGTAAGCTTGCTCAACCTAGGTGAGACTAAGCACTAATACTTAAGTCGAATTAGCTGTCAGGCTCAGGATGAACTCAACTTGTCATTAATTTCTGTTAATTGACAATAACTAGGGAGAAAAAACAAGCACTCCCTGAAAAATCATTAGTTTTTTCCGTTCAGCCTCAGCAGCCCGTGTGACAGTTGAGGGTGCGGAATGTGGGCTTTAAACCTCCAGTCTGCATATCAACGCTACGTTTTCGACCACCTGTTTTTGGAGCAGGGATTAGTTGTGATAATACTTCCCATTGCTCACAAGTCAGATTGTGTGGTACGCTCGATTCATGGCTCTCGTAACTCTGTCATACTGAAGTGTTATTTCTAATGATAGGATAACCGTTACATAAGCTTTCTTACTTTTCAGACATCCACTAAGCAGGTTCCTATGGAAATACCAAAAAGAATTACTCTCAGAGTTGGCGACATGAACACCGTGAGATTACCAGGACTAGGAGCGGCCGGTTATGCCTGGACTCACGAGGTTATTGAAAACAGTGGTTTAATCGAGGTGTCCACTGGGCGAGGCGGGAGTCCACAACCTGGTGAGGCTGCCCAGCAAATTATGGGTGCTAGTGTAGATGAGCTAATCTATATTCAAGCTCTAAGAGCAGGACGCTCTAGAATTCGCCTCATTCAAAGGGGACCTGGGAGATCGGACCAACCACCATCCCAGGAACACATTCTTGAAGTTGATATTAAAAACTAAATTGAGGATATTTATCGCTCATAACTTCATTTAACGAACTGAACGCTCAACTGCAAGCTTCCTTTGCTCGCTGGGCAGCTCAACAAACTTCTCTCTTTCTACTCTCCGATTAGGTCGAGTGCTAGATAAAGTTGATCTCAGAATCGTCTGAGCCAATTTTCCTTTCATAATTGACATCAGTGCTGCAACTTTTTCAGGCAGTTTTTGTTTTTTGCGTCTGTTTATTGTCAATTAAAAGCATTAATGATAATGACAGCGCACTCTCTCCTAACTACCTTTCTGACTTAAGTATTATTGCTTAAGTAAATGGCGAGTTGCTCAGCTAATCCACCGCTTTGGTAGCCACAGCCATCCTTGTGACAGTTGTGGGTGCGGAATGTGGGTTTGATCGCAGTCAACAGTCAACAGTCAACAGTCAACAATCACGGATAGTGCAACCGGAATTGAGAGAATTCATCTGCGTCAATCTGTGTTTATCTGCCCTCATCTGCGGTTAAAAAAAGAGAATGTAAACCGCAGATGACAATGGATTGACGCGGATTCACGCAGAGGTCGAGAATAGGGGGAATAATTCCGATTCTAACAGATTTGATAGGATTTCTAGTTGCACAAAGTTTGCTTCTGGTGCTCACACTTTTTTTACCTCCTCACTACAAACACGATCAAGGTGATATTACCGGATATGAGATTGCCCACTTCTTCATCACTAATCATAATTTCCCCGCTCGAACCCGATTTCGACGCACACTAACCCGGGTAAATCAATCACTTAATTCCCGATCCAAGCAATGCTTTAGCTGTTGAGCCAGCACTTCAACATTGGGCTTTCTCAACATAGTAAGGTGATTCCCAGGAACTCTAATCACCTCTACTTTTTCCGCCGTTAATTCGCTCCACCCAAGAGTCGGATCTTGATGACTCATGCTTAGCTGTTCCTCCGATCTAAACAGAGTAATTCGCTGCGGATAAATTTTCGGTACATAGCTGATAGTTGCTTGACTGTTAGCCTGAAATACAGTAAACATCGAAGGAATTGCCAGCTCGCGCCAGTTGGGTTTTTTTGACTCTTGAGATAAGATGCTAACCATAACAGCCTGTTTCCAATTCCAGCGATGCAAAAAATTAGCTGCCAAATTAAGCATTTTATTTAATTTAGGAAACCTGGCCGCAATACCACCAACTTGCACATTTTCCGCAGCAGCCACCAAGCGAAAATAATCTACTACAAAAGGCCAGATAGAGCGCGAAACAGTAGTCAGAATAAACTTGCAACCGTGCCAAAAAGAAGGTTTGTTAGCAGAAACCGGCGCTAAATTATCCAGCACAGCAAGTAAAGCAACTTCATCCCCCGCTGCGAGCAACTGTTGAGCCATCTCAAAAGCAACCAAACCTCCAAAAGACCAGCCTCCTAAAAAATAAGGCCCTTTTGGTTGAACTGTACGCAAGGCTGCGATGTAGTCAGCCGCCATGTCTTCAATGCTAGTTAACGGAGAACTTTCGCCGTCAATACCCTTTGGTTGCAGCCCGTAAAACGGTTGATTTTCTCCTAGCTGAAACGCTAACTCGACATAAGGAAATACCACGCCAAAGATGGGATGGACGCAGAAGAACGGGGGATTTTTACCGCGAGGCTTAATTGCAACTAAAGGCGACCATTCCAGAGAATTTGTTTCTGAAGATAGCGAATTGGCTAAACCTTCAATTGTGGGATTTAAAAAAAGAGCAGACAGCGGTAACTCGCGCTCAAATTGCTGGTTAATCTCATTGATGAGGCGGATTGCCAGCAGGGAATCTCCACCCAAATCGAAGAAGTTGTCGCGAATGCCAACGCACTCTGCGTTGAGGATTTCGGCCCAAATTTTGGCGAGGGTTGACTCGGTTGGTGTGCGAGGTGCAATGCAGCTTTTATCTATTGAATTGCTAGTTAGATTTCCCGGTGCAGGTAGGCGTAGGCGGTCAATTTTGCCATTGGGAGTTAGGGGCAGAAAATCCATCGCCACAAAAGCACTGGGAATCATGTAATTGGGCAGTTGTTGTTTGAGGAAATTGCGTAGTTCCCCGGGATTAAGCGGCTGATTGTGATTGGGGACGACATAAGCAACTAGGCGTTTGTTGCCCGACAAATCATCCGCAGCAACCGCCGCTGTTTCTTTGACTGCTGGATGCTGAACCAGCAGCGCTTCAATTTCTCCCAATTCTATTCGATAACCGCGAATTTTTACCTGTTCGTCAGTGCGGCCTAAAAACTCAATATTGCCGTCGGGACAATAGCGAGCTAAGTCACCAGTTTTATAAAATCGTTCTCCTGCTTTCTGGCTAAACGGATTAGCAATAAATCGCTGGGCGGTTAATTCGGGGCGGTTCAGGTAGCCTCGCGCCAATCCGCTGCCGCCGATGTACAATTCACCGGGAATTCCCACGGGTACAGGCTGTAAATTTTTATCTAAAATATAGAGTTGAGTGTTAGCTATTGGGCGGCCGATTGGCGGTTTTTTGCGTGAAGCGAAGCTATCCCGCAGGGAATCGGAAATTTCGGCCAAACTTGACCAGACTGTCGCTTCTGTAGGGCCGTAAGCGTTAAAAAATCTGCGCCTGGAAGCCCAGCGTTTAACAACATCGGGGGAACAGGATTCGCCCGCACAGATGATTGTTTGCAGTGCGGGAAGTTTGGCGTTTGGAAGGACAGCTAGCAGCGAGGGGGGGAAGGTAGCGTGAGTAATAGCATTGTCCTGCAAAAATTCGATTAATGTTTGTCCGGGCAACAAAGATTCTTTCTTGGCACAGTAAAGTGTTGCTCCGGTTCCCAAGGCCATGACAATCTCAAAGATTGAGGCATCAAAACTCAGGGATGCGAATTGCAAAATGCGGTGATTTGAGTTTAAGTTAAAAGCTTCTATTTGAGCTATGGCTAAGTTGTATAGTCCCCGATGTTCGATTAAAACGCCTTTGGGTTTTCCGGTTGAACCCGATGTGTAGATGACGTAGGCAAGGTTTTCCGGTAGGATATTTGTAGTTGGATTTTCGGGGCTTTGTTGAGCAATAATTTTTCTGTCCGAGTCCAAACACACTACTGAAAAAACTCCGTAATTTTCCGGCTGCGTCAATTTTTTTGCTAAGTGCTGCTGAGTTACCAAAATCGACACCTGAGCATCTTCTAACATGAAGTTAAGTCGCTCTTGAGGATAAGTTGGATCTAAAGGCAGGTAGGCTGCGCCTGCTTTGATAATGCCTAGCAATCCGACGATCGCATCTAAGGAACGTTCTACACAAAGGCCCACTAAAACTTCTGGTGCTGCTCCCAATTGCTGCAAGTAATGTGCAAGTTGGTTGGCTCGGCTATTGAGTTGGCGGTAGGTTAACTGCTGGTTTTCAAAGACGGCGGCGACAGCATGGGGCGATCGCTCGACTCGCTCTTCAAATAGCTGATGGAAACACTGGTTTTGCGGATAATCTCTCTGAGTGTCATTCCAATCATTTAATAATTGCTGGTACTCTGGCGCTGTCAGCAAAGCCAAGTCGCTGAGGTGCTGTTTGGGATTGGCAACAATGGCTTCAAGCAGCGTTTGGAAATGTCCCGCCATGCGCGCAATTGTGGCGCTATCAAATAAATCTGTGCTGTAGACAAATTGCCCTTGAATACTTCCTGCATTTTCCCACAAGTGGCACTCTAAATCTAGCTTGGCGGTTCCTGCGTCAAAGTCGATCGCCTCTCCAACGATTCCCGGCAATTCTAGCGCTGCTACAGGAGTGTTTTGCAGGCTAAAACTAACTTGAAATAGGGGGTTGCGGCTCAACTCGCGATCGGGGTGCATTTCCTCGACCAACTTCTCGAAGGGCAAATCTTGGTGGGCGTAGGCTGCCATTGCGACGTTTTTTACCCGATGCAATAGTTCCCGAAAAGTTGGATTTCCTGATAAATCTGCACGCAGCACCAAACTATTGACAAAAAAACCGATTAATGCTTCTATTTCGCTCAGGTTGCGATTGGCGATCGGCGTTCCTACTGCAATATCTACTTGTCCTGTATAGCGGTACAGCAAAGTTTGAAAAGCGGCTAGTAGAGTGATAAATAAAGTCGCGCTTTCTTGCTGGCTCAATGACTTTAGCGCCTCGCTCAAAGCAGGTGATAGTGTTATAAATTGTTTAGCGCCGCGGTAGGATGGAACGGCTGGTCTTTGCCTGTCTGTTGGTAGATTGAGTGCGGTAATTTCCTTTAATTGCTGCCGCCAATAAGCTAACTGCGTTTCTAATACTTCGCCCTGCAACCATTGGTGCTGCCATTCTGCAAAGTCGGCGTACTGCACGGGCAGTGCTGGTAAGTGCGAGATCCCATTTTTTACAAATGCTGTGTAGAGCGTTCCCAGCTCTCGAATTAGCACTCCAATCGACCAACCATCAGCCACAATATGATGTAAATTCAGCAACAATATATGTTCTGTTTCACTGAGCTTTAGGAGCGTTACTTTGAATAACTGCCCGGCGGCTAAATCGAAAGGGCATTGTGCTGCATCGGTTGCGAGTTCCAGCGCTGCGGTTTCCTGCTGATTTGGCGAGAGATTTTGTAAGTCGATTGTGGGGAGGGATACGGTTAAAATGGGAGCAATAATTTGTACGAGTTCCCCTTCCAAAAGCGTAAAAGTGGTGCGTAAAGTTTCGTGCCGCTGCACAATTTCGTTGAAGGTTTGCTCTAAGGATCTGAAGTTGAGGGAACCTGTTAAGCGGAGTGCTGCTGAGACATTGTAGAAAGGATTGCCCGGTGCTAATTGATTGAGGAACCAAAGCCGCTGCTGGGCAAAGGATGCCGGGAAGACGAAAACTTCTGTTTCTTGCTGCATATTTATCGAAAGTGTACCCTGTTTAACAGCGCTCCTTTTTATTTACTTTCTTGATTAAAAGATGATAGCTTCATCCGCCGACTGTCCCGAGAAATCGCCACTAAAGCAGGAGCTTTAATATTAGCATCGCTCTCTTTTAAATTCTCCACAATCTTAGATAATTCTGAAATTGTCGGCGCTTCAAAAACCCGGCGCAAAGGCAACTCTACCCCGAAAGCATCTCGCACTCTAGAAACAAGCTGAGTCGCCAGCAGCGAATGGCCTCCCAATTCAAAGAAATTGTCCCGGATACCCACTCGCTTTATCCCCAAAACCTCAGCCCAAATTTTCACTAAAACTTCCTCAATAGAAGTATGAGGCGCAACATAACCGCCAGCCCATTCTAACTTAATCGGCTCCGGTGCAGGCAAAGCGAGGCGATCGACCTTTCCGTTAGCCGTCACAGGTAGCGACTCCAGCACCACAAAAGCCGACGGAACCATATATTCCGGCAGTTTTTCTGCTAGATAAGCCTGCAACTGCGGCACTAATTTACGCGCTGCTTTAGCTTGTAAGGGATTGTTAGCATAAGAGCGCCAAGGACGCAAGTTATCGCTTCTGGTTTCTCGCACAAAATCTCTGGTTTCGCCCCGTGCAAACACTACATCGTAGCGCCCTTGACTGTCGGAATTAGACCAACTAATATTAACATTATACGGAACTTCCAAAGCATACCATGCTTCGGGATCTACTCCTAAATCCTCGACTTTTTCCACGGCTTTCTGCAACTGACCTGCTGTAGGAAATTTATCGACAACAGACAGCAATTCTGCTGCCTTAACTGCTGCCATTACCCGCGCGTTTGGCACATTAGCAATTCTTAAAACATCGAGTTCATTTTCCAATAATATTTGTTGCACCTTGGTAACAGTCAGATTCTGATTTTCAGCCGACCAATCCAGCCGTTTCGCTCCCCCCAACTCCCCTTGTGCCGGGGATTGGGGGGAATCTGTTTCCGAAGCAATATGGAGAATAGCATTGTACCGAAAATCTGTTAACTCATTGTGATAACTACCGCGAATTAATTGAATCTCTACGCCACCAATCTGCGGAAAGCGGTGTTTTAATGCGCTAAAAAACTCTGGTTCAATAACTAACTCTGTTTCTTGAAAAATTTGCATTTGTACTCGCTGCTGCAACTGTTCGCCAGCGAGAGAAGGTTCGGCTTGATACAGTTGTACCGAAGCGTGAAAAGCTGCCAGCAACGGCAAGCTGCGGACATCTCCGATGAATATAAAGCCGCCGGAAGCAGTTGCTTTCACCGCACCTTCTAGCACCTGCACGAGATAGTCGATATTCGGGAAATATTGCACGACAGAGTTGAGAATTACTGCGTCAAAACCTGCTGTTTCTACTCCTTCAAAGTCAGTCGCCATTTTCTGAAGCAGCGTTACATTAGCTAACTCTTGATTTGCCAAGTGCTGCCGAATATAGTTGAGCGAAATAGGTGAAAAGTCGGTGCCGCAATATTGAGTGCAGCGAGGCGCAATTTGGAACAGCAACAAACCTGTGCCGCAGCCAATTTCTAACACTCGGCTAGGCTGCAAAGCTAAAATTTGGGCGGCTTGATTTTTCGCCCAGTCGCGCATCTGTTCTGCTGGGATTGGCTGATTAGTATAACTGCTATTCCAGCCCACAATATTAAATGTTGGATCTGAGTCAACAGCAGGTTGATTGTAAGTTTCATTGTAGAGCATTTGCCACTGCAAAACCTGTTCGTCCTGCAATTGCATTATTTGGTTTTTTTCGCGGGCAACGCTATATTCTGCATTCAGGGCAATATAAGCTACTAAACGTTTATCTCCCTGTCCATCTTCGGAAGTTGTTACTACAGTTTGCTGCACGGCGGGATGTTGAGTTAATAGTGTCTCAATTTCTCCTAATTCGATGCGGAAACCGCGAATTTTTACTTGTTCGTCAATGCGTCCTAAAAATTCAAGGTTGCGATCGGCTCTGTAGCGCACTAAGTCGCCGGTTTTGTAAATTCGCTCTCCTGAATTTGGTTTAAAAGGATTGACAATAAAGCGTTGTGCGGTTAAATCTGGGCGGTTGAGGTAGCCGCGAGCGAGTCCGTTTCCGCCGATGTACAATTCGCCAACAACGCCCATTGGTACGGGCTGCAAATATTTATCTAATATGTAGATTTGAGTGTTAGCAATGGGGCGGCCAATTGTCGGGGCGATGTCTGTTTGCTCTGTTGCAGGAATATAACCGGAAGTTGTGACGACGGTGTTCTCGGTTGGGCCGTAATTATTTACTAGCTTAAATGGATGGGATTTTAAAGGATGTTGTTGCAGTTTTTCGCCGCCTGCGAGCAAGATTCGCAACGCTGTTGTTTGAGGCCAATCTAATAGCAAAACTTTCTCGGCTAAAGGTGTTGGCAAAAAGCTAATTGTAATGGCTTTTGATACTAACCAGTTTTGCAGTTTTTCAGGATCTCGCCTGATGTCATCTTCTGGAAAGTAGATGCTAGCTCCCGCGGCGAGATAAGGCCAAATTTCCCACCCGCAAGCATCAAAGCCGATCGCTGCAATTTGCGTTGCCCGATCGCCCGCTGAGACCCCAAACTCTCTTTGATGCCAAAAAACGAGATTTAACAAGCTCCCGTGCTCAATTTCCACTCCTTTCGGCTTTCCCGTGGAGCCGGAGGTATAAATCGCGTAAGCCAGATTTTCGGCTGTGGCTGCGCTGGTGGGGTTGTCGGCGATTTCTTGGGAAATCATCTCCCAGTCTGTGTCTAGAAAAACAACCCTTGGATGGTGAATTTTATCATCTGACTGTGTTTCTAAATTTTGCACTTCGCCATCATCCACCAGGGAATAAATTCCCTGGCTCATAGCTGAAGTCGGCTTCAGCCGACTGGAAACTTGTCCTCCTTCAGTCGTCTTTAGACGACTTTCGCTATTAGACAGGGAATTTATTCCCTGGCGGGTAAGCAATACTGACACTTGAGCATCTTTTACCATAAAGCTCGATCGCTCAGCAGGATAGCTCGGATCTAAAATTAAGTAAGATCCTCCCGCTTTCAGGATACCCAACATCCCCACGATCAGATCGAGCGATCGCCCGCAGCAAAGCCCGACTAAAACTTCCGCCCCAACCCCAATTTTTTGCAGATAACGTGCTAGTTGGTTGCTGCGGAGATTTAGCTCTCGATAGGTGACTCGCTCCTCTCCAAATACCAGCGCCACCGCATCCGGTGTCCGATCTGCCTGCATTTCAAATAGCTGATGAATGCACAAATCTTGCGGATAATCTGCCTGAGTGTTGTTGCATTCAACTAACAAATGATAACGCTCTTTGTCGCTCAAATATTGCAAGTTGGCAATTCGCTGTTCGGGATTTGTCACAATCCTTTCTAACAGAGTTTGAAAATGCCCTAACATTCGGGTAATCGTAGCTTCATCAAATAAATCGGCGCTGTAAATAACCATGCCGCTGATGCCCTCGGAGCTATCAACCCACAGCTTATTGCTGGGCGATTGGTTGCTTCCCGAGCTGTTGGGCGATCGCTCCCACAAATGAAACTCCAAATCAAACCGCGCTGTACCCACATCTAACTGCTGCGGGCTGAGTGTTAATTCCGGCAATTCTAACCCATTCCCCGGCGCGTTTTGCAGCGCAAACGCCACCTGAAATAAGGGATTTTGGTTCAACGCGCGATCGGGGTGCAGTTCTTCTACTAACTTCTCAAACGGCAAATCTTGGTGAGCGTAAGCTCCTAATGCTACCTCTTTGACTCGGTTTAAAAGTTCCCGAAAAGTTGGATTTCCCGACAAATCTGTACGCAGCACCAAACTGTTGACAAAAAAACCGATTAGTGCTTCTATTTCACTGCGGTTGCGATTGGCGATCGGCGAACCTACAACAATATCTTCTTGCTGCGCGTAATGGTAAAGCAACGTTTTAAAAGCTGCCAGCATTGTCATAAACAGCGTCACTCCTTCGCGCTGGCTCAACGTTTCTAAAGCCTCGCTCAGTTGTTTTGGCAGTTGCAAAAATTGCCTTTTGCCTCGGTAACTTTGAATTGCTGGCCTGGGTCGATCCGCAGGCAAATTTAGCATAGAAATGCCGTTTAACTGCTGCCGCCAGTAAGCAAGCTGCGTTTCTAAAACTTCCCCTTGCAGCCATTCGCGCTGCCATTTGGCAAAATCAGCGTACTGGATCGACAAAGCCGGTAAAGGCGAAGGTTTTTCGCTAGCAAATGCCGTGTAAAGTGCGCCTAATTCCTGAATTAGCACTCCGATAGACCAACCATCGGAGACAATGTGGTGCATATTCAGCATTAGTAAATATTCGGCATCATCTAACTGCAATAATGTGACTCGCAGCAACAAGTCATTGGACAAATTGAAAGAGCGTTGAGCTTCCTCAGTGGTGAGCCTGTTTGCTTCAGTTTGTCGAGATTCCTTTGGCAAGTTTCGCAAGTCCACTACATTAATCGGGAGGTGGAAAGCCGCAGCTATTCTCTGAACAGGTTGCCCCGAAACTACTGCTAAAGTCGTGCGTAAAGCTTCGTGGCGGCGCACAATTTCATTGAAGGTTTGTTGCAGGGCTGCAAAATTGAGCGAACCTGTCAAACGCAAGGCTGCGGGAACATTATAAAAAGGATTGTTCGGGACTAATTGGTCGAGAAACCACAAGCGCTGCTGTGCAAAGGAAAGCGGTAGATTTCCTTCCCGCCCCATAGAAACAATCGGTGTATGAGTTAAACTAGAAGTACGATTAGCTGCTTTTAAAAATAAAACAATCTCGGCTTTTCTCTGAGAAATTTCGGCGCGCAGTTCTGGTGTAATAATTCCTTCTGGAGCGTTGCAGCGCAGGATCTCGCCCTCAACAAAAATATTAATATCTAGAGTGCGAAGGTAAGATAAAAACTCAACTAAGTCCACCCTGACAGAATCTCTGGCATTTGGCGATGAACTCGATATTTTTGGATCGGGCATTTTGAGTCATCCTGTGATTACTTTTGCAAATATAAAATAAATTCCACCAGCGCACAAGCTAAGAGCTTAACTTACCCCTTGCCTACTGTGGCCTAACCTCAGTATGATTCTGTTTGAATCCGCAACCCAAATTCTACCCAAGGTTTCAGCTTATGCCGTTCATGCCCTTCAATTTCCTGTTTCTATGGCTGGTGGGACTGCTGTCCCTCGGGGTACTTGGCGGAGGTATATACATTATTTACGAATGGTACATCGGCGAACTTGTAGGGAATTCCTACTTAGTCAGCGGAGTCTTGATGCTTCTTTGGTCTGTTGGTGGCCGCTTTATCAGTTTGCCCCTTTTCCGCCGCCCCGGTGCTGACGAACCGAAGCCGACGCGGACGGGTACGGTTCAGCGAGTAGAGAGGCCTGATGGCACCATTTTACAAGTAGAATTCTACGGCCCAGAGGACGGACAGCCGATTATCCTCTCACATGGTTGGGGGCCCAACAGTATGGTTTGGTATTACGCGAAACGGCAACTAACCGATCGCTTCCGAGTGATTGTTTGGGATCTTCCTGGTCTGGGAAAATCCACTCGACCAAAAAACAGCGACTACTCCCTAGAAAAATTTGCCCGCGATCTCGAAGCGGTCATTGCCATAGCAGGAACTAAACCTGTTATCCTACTCGGACACAGCATGGGCGGCATGATTGCTCTAACATTCAGTCGGCTTTTTCCAGAACTTCTCGGTAGTCGAGTAGCTGGTTTAATTCTGGTAGATACGACTTATACTAATCCCCTCAAAACCGCTATTTTTAGCGGTTTATTACGCGCTTTGCAAAAGCCGCTGCTTCAACCTCTGCTCTACCTCACCATAGCTCTTGAACCTATTATGTGGGGAATGACTTGGCTGAGCTATCTCAATGGTTCACTGTACATCAGTGTAGAAGTATCGGGATTTAAAGGCACTGAAACGCGCGGTCAATTAGATTTCTCAGCTTTCTTATCAGCCTTGGGTTCTCCCGGCGTTCTCGCTCGCGGCACACTGGGAATGCTCAACTTTGACGAAACAAAAACTTTGCCATCAATTGACATTCCAGTGTTGGTGATCTGCGGCGATTCAGATATTGCCACTACCCCCCCAGCTAGCCTGCGAATGAAAGCAGAATTACCTCAAGCAGAGCTAGTTACTATACAGAAAGGAGGACACATGGCATTAATCGAGCATAACCAGAAGTTTGCCGAAGCTGTCAGGGCATTCTGCACTGAAATTTCCTGAGTAATAATGTGAGTTAAAATCCTGTAGGTTCAGTTAAGCCTGATCCCCCCTAGCCCCCCTTAATAAGGGGGGGACAAGAGCATTCAAAGTCCCCATTTTTAAGGGGGATTTAGGGGGATCTCCGAGGAATAAACAGTGTTAACCCAAGCGTATTGAGTTAAACTCCTGTAGGTTCTGGCTGTGGTGGCCTTAAAATTCCACATCTTCGCGCTCATTTTCGTCGGTTCTGGGAGTATCCAAACCAGTCGCGGCCCAGCGCATTGTTTCAATGTATTTTGCCAGACTCGCCACAGTCGGAGCCTCAAATAAACTGCTCACAGGTAACTCGACTTGCAAAGCGTCTCGGATGCGAGAAATCAACTGAGTTGCTAACAGGGAATGCCCCCCTAGTTCAAAGAAATTATCGTAGATACTAACCTGCTGTTTTCCCAAAACTTTAGCCCAAATTTTCCCTAGCACCTCTTCGATCTCAGTCCGAGGCGCTACATAGTTTTCTGTTATATCCTCGCTGTCTGTATCTATATCAGGCAAGGCGCGGCGATCGACTTTGCCGTTGGGCGTCAGCGGCAGGGACTCCAACACTGCATAAGTTGCAGGAACCATATATCCTGGTAACTTTTCTTTCAAAAATTGGCGCAATTCACTTGACTTTAGATTGTGAATCTCTGATTTTTCATTAATGCCGTCAGGGACAACATAAGCTACCAAATGTTTATCATCTGGGATGTCTTCCCTTACAATTACTACTGCTTCGCGCACTTGTGGATGCTGGCACAAAGCCGCTTCAATTTCTCCCAATTCGATGCGGTAGCCGCGAATTTTTACTTGGTCGTCAACGCGACCTAAAAACTCGATGTTGCCGTCAACCCAATAGCGACCTAAATCACCTGTTTTATAAAGGTACGAACCAGGTTTATTGCTAAAACGATTAGGAATAAATGCAGCAGCAGTTAAATCAGGTTGGTTGAGGTAGCCTTTCGCCAGTCCGTCACCGCCGAGGTACAATTGACCTATAACACCGATCGCCACCGGCTGCAAATCCGCATCGAGGATATAAATTTGCGTGTTGGCGATCGGGCGGCCGATGGGGATAGATGTTGCGGTTTCGGGTACGTCTTGCACGCAATAATAAGCCGAAAATGTGGTATTTTCTGTAGGCCCGTAAACGTGAATTAATTGAGTCGTTGGCGCCTGTTTTAGAACTTTTTTAACCCATCTCATATCGACCGCTTCTCCGCCAAACAGCAAGCAGCGCAGCGAATTAAAAGCTTGCGGTAAAACTCTAGCAATTTGTTGAAATAAGGCAGTTGTTAAAAACAAAACAGTGATGCCTTGTTGGCGCAGTTCTAAGGCTAAATCGTGAGGCGAAAGGGTAATATTTGTGCTAATTCCCACGAGTTGAGCGCCGTTAAGCAAGGCTCCCCAAATCTCGAAGGTGGCTGCATCGAATGAAGCGTTTGATGCTTGGGCAATTTTATCGGTAGGTTCTATTTTTATATAGTGGGTGTTGAGTACCAGCCGATTTACTGCTTTGTGGGTGACAGCAACTCCCTTGGGTTTTCCTGTAGATCCAGAGGTGTAAATAACGTAAGCTAGGTTGTCTGCTGTTGTGGTGTTGGCGGGATTTTCGGCGCTTTCTTTGGCTATGTGTTCCCAGTCGCGATCGAAGTAAATCACCGAGTTTGAGAAGTCTCGGAAATTCTCAATCAATTTATCTTGAATTAGCAAGACTTTAACTTGAGCATCTTCCAGCATCAAGTTTAGCCGATCGCGCGGATAGCTCGGATCTAACGGTAGGTAGGCTCCTCCCGCTTTCAGTATAGCCAACATCCCGACAATTAGGTCGAGCGATCGCTCTGCACAAAGCCCCACTAAAACCTCCGCCCCCACGCCCATTTTTTGCAGGTAGCCCGCCAGTTGGTTGCTGCGACTGTTGAGTTCTCTGTAAGTGAGGTGCTGGCTGTCGAAAGTTAGGGCGACATCCTCCAGATGCTGCAGGGCTCGCTCTTCAAATAACTGATGAATGCACTTATTTTGAGGATAATCTGTCCGAGTATCGTTCCATTCTCTGAATAATTGATTCACTTCATCCTCGCTCAATAAAGGTAAGTTAGCAATTCCTTGTTCTGGATTAGCCACAATGCTTTCCAGCAGCGTTTTAAAATGCCTCAGCATTCGGGCGATCGTAACTTCATCAAATAAATCCGTATTGTACACAGCTAAGCCTCTGAGCCCTTCCGAATCTTCCCAATGTTCGCCGTATCTGCTCCTAAAATTATCGGAAGCTTCCCACAAATACAGCTCAAAATCAAAGCGCGTTGTTTGAGTCTCCAAAGGAAAAGAACTCAACTTTAATCCTGGCAATTCTAGCTCCTCCAGCGGCGCATTTTGCAGCCCGAATACCACCTGAAACAGCGGGTGGCGATTCAACGATCGCTCTGGGTGCAATTCCTCGACTAGCTTCTCAAAAGGCAAATCTTGATGAGCATAAGCTCCCAGAGTTACTTCCCGCACCCGGCCCAAAAAATCTCGAAATGTCGGGTTTCCCGAGCAGTCTGTTCGCAGCACTAAAGTATTGACAAAAAAACCTATTAATGCTTCAATTTCGCTGCGGTTGCGATTGGCGATCGGCGAACCTACCACAATATCTTCTTGCTGCGAGTAACGGTAAAGCAAAGTTTGAAAGGCTGCGAGGACTGTCATAAATAAAGTCGCTCCTTCTCGCTGCGAGAGCGCTACAAGTGAGTCCTTCAAGTTTTTTGGCAGTTCTAAATATTGAGTTTTTCCGCGATAATTTTGCATAGCTGGTGCAGGGCGATCGGTCGGCAAATTTAACACTGAAATCCCGTGCAATTGCTGCTGCCAATAAGCTAGCTGAGTTTCTAATACTTCACCTTGCAGCCATTCGCGCTGCCACTCGGCAAAGTCGGCATATTGAAGTGATAATTCTGGGAGAGGAGATGGCTGTTGATTTATCAAAGCTGTATAGATAGCCTCCAGTTCTCGAATTAGCACACCGATCGACCAATCATCGGAGGCTATGTGGTGCATATTTAGCAAGAGAATATGCTCGGTTTCTGTCAGCCGCAGGATGGTTACTCGCATCAGCGGCCCGGTGGATAAATTGAAAGGGCGAAGAGATTCTGCTGCGGTGAGTTTCTTTGCTTCTGTTTGCCGTTGTTCGGGGGGCAAATGTTGCAGTTCTAATAGTTTTAAATTAGTCTTGAAAGCGGGAGAGATTATCTGTACTGGTTGACCTGATACCGCTGCAAAAGTGGTTCGCAAAGTTTCGTGCCGCTGCACTATTTCGTTGAAGGTTTGCTCTAAGGCTGTTAAGTTGAGGGAACCAGTTAAGCGCAGTGCTGTTACTACATTATAGAAAGGGTTTTCCGGTGCGAATTGGTCGAGAAACCACAAGCGCTGCTGGGCAAATGATGCCGGAAAGACACACACTTCCGCATCCTCAGAAATATTCAGGCTTTGTCGATCGTTTGTAAAGGAATTGTCATAAATTTCGGATGCCATATCTGTTGCTCTTGGGGGATGGGATGTGTTAATTTTTGGATGGCGCGGGGTGGCTTTTTCAGGGTGCGATCGCCTCTTAAAACTTTCGCGAGCAAAAGATCGGAACTGTTTAAATCATAAATCTGGGTGCGGGAGTGCGGGAGAAAGGCGGGCAAAAGAAACCGGATTTCGGGCCGCGGCATCAAGTTATCCATTGAGGGGCTAGGAGTGCCACCCCCCAATCAAATTTAGTCGCGGAACGCGCTGTCACGCTTGTGATTCGGGTGCAATCGGGTGAGTTAAATGCGAGAATTACCGGGAGCAATCCGTGGAGTGGTCAAGCTGTAGTATGATTTTTAATTGCACAAAGTGTTCTTGGGGGGATGCCCTGCGGGATAGCTTTGCTTCACGCAATTTTCTCACATTTCTAGCTTAGCGACTACTATTGATTAAACAGTGTTCGCAATCTCTTAGATCAACTCACTAAAAGTTGCGACCTGATTTGTCAAAATACTTAAGAACACTGAACGTGCAGTTTAAATTAGAGGTTATAGGCTAATGGCGCAGCGGAACGTATACTCGTCAAAGGACGAGCCAGAGGATGCACAATCACCAGAAGAAGTCCTCCACTCAGTAATGCAAGAACTGGAAGCTTTGCATCAAAATGTCAAAGGTCAGTTAAATCAAGACATTACTCGGCTGCAAACTGAAAAAAATCACCTGATTGAGGATATTGAAGACCTCCGGGAGCAATATCGCAAATTGCAGTCTCAGCAAATGGAATCTCTGTCTGGGCGATACATTCAGCAGCAGCAATTGTGGCTGAAGCAGTTGGCTCAAGTTTTGGCTCACAATTTGCAGGATTTGTTGGTGCAGCGGTTCAACGAACTCAGCGCTAACTCGGGAAATTCTCTCAGCAGCCCGATTCCCAGCGGCGAGTTCCCGATACCCCTGCCGCCGAGCAACTACGACGAACGAGCCTCGCAGTTGCTGGCGGCGCTGGATGAAAGGATCGATCGCAGTTTCCAGATGCTGGAACAAGATTTAACCAGTTACGAAAGCGAGCTTTCCGTGCGGCTCAACAACATGAAAACCCTGGAACTGCAAGGGGAAGAGCTGTTACAAAATCTCGTCAACCGCATCAGGGAAGAACTCGAATCAGAAGAAGAATATCTTGAGAATCCTTTCGATGCTCAAGATTCCTATCCCGAGGAATCAACTAATTCTGTTAATTCTGTCCGCGCGCAAGTTCTGCCGCCAACACCTGCTCCAAGGCCGCAGGAACCCGTGCCGCAGCCCTCTTCAGTGCCGTCTCCAGCACCCGCTAAAGCATCTTCTCAAGTGCAGACAGGTTTGGTACTGGCTTTGTCTTCGGCGGTGGTATTGTCGCTGTTTAATGTTTGTTTAAGAATTCTGATTAAAGGCAAAAACCCTCGCATGGTTTTTGGGTTGTTTGAATTTCCGGGGGTGGTGACTCCAGGTTTTGGAAATTCTTTGTTGATTTTGTTGATGCGACTGATCGTAGTGATGGCTTTGATGCCGATATTGGCGACATTTCTGTATCCTTCTGTGTGGAAAGATATTAGGCGGTTGTTCGAGTCGGGCGATCGAGCTTTGTGGAGTAAAGTTTTAGGAAGCGCCTTTTTTCTGTTTTTGTCTCAGGTTTTGATTTATTTGGCGATCGGCAATATTCCAGCGGGGATTGCGATTACGATTTTCTTTATTTATCCGATCGTCACCGTACTAGGTTCTTGGATATTGTTTGGTTCTCGCCCCAGCACAGTCGGCTTTTTGGCGATAGTCGGGATTACCGCAGGTCTGATTTTAGCTGGGTGGCCGAGTTTTGCGGCCCCTGCTCCGGGCGGCGGCAATGTCGGGGTGGGAGTCACGGCTGCACTGGCTTCTGGGATTACCTTTGCAGGTTACGTATTGCTGACGCAAATGGCCGCGGGCAAGCTGCACCCAATTCCTTTTAGTTTAGTTAATTTCGCAGCAATTTTTGTATTTTCCTCCCTGAGTTTGTGGGTGCCGCTGTCGGAAAATTTTTCTCCTAAAATCGACCAAAATGTTTGGCCTGGTTTGATTATAGGAGGCGTTATTTTAGGGGTGCTGACGCTGTTTAGCTATCTTTTGAATAATTTTGCCATCCGCTTTGCGGGGGCCGCCTTAGCGTCAGTAATTGGCACTTTGGGACCGGCGATGACCGCACTCTTCGGGTTTCTAATTATCAATGAGAAGTTGCAGCCTGTGGCAATTCTTGGCATGGCTGTGGTGACATTGAGCGTGGCTGCTATGAGTGTGGAACGCATAGTGGCTCCTCAGAAGAAGGCTAGTTAAGGCTTGAATTTGTCCTTCATAATAGATATCAGAACCCCGATTTTTTTTTAAGTCGGGGTTCTGATATCTATTCACTTTAAAATCTAAAATATACAATCGACTTTACCTGTGACTACAGTCATTACAATATCGCCCAACTTAGAGGAGTTCCTAAAACTTCCCGAAACGGAGCCAGCTTCCGAATATATCAACAAAGAAATCATTCAAAAACCCAGGCCTCAAGGTGAACATAGCAGATTGCAGGGTAAGCTTTGCAATGTCATCAACCAAATAGTCGAAACACCAAAGATTGCTTATGCTTTTCCAGAGTTGCGTTGCACTTTCGGCGGTGTATCACTCGTCCCAGATATAGCAGTATTCCGGTGGGAAAGAATTCCCTTCCTACCATCTGGTAGAATTGCTAACCGCTTTGAAAGTTATCCCGACTGGGCGATTGAAATTCTTTCTCCCGAACAAAGCCCAACAAAAGTGCTTGCTAAATTACTTACTTGTTCGCAACAAGGCACTGAATTGGGGTGGTTAATGATTCCCGAAGAAGAAAGTATTTTAGCCGTATTTACCGGGCAAAGAGTGGAGTTGTACGAAGGTGCAACTGATTTGCCAATACTTAATGGAATTGAGTTAGAATTGACGGCTGAAACAGTTTTTAGCTGGTTGAGTGGTAGTTAAGTTAAAAAGAGCGTGAAGCGGATCTATCCCGTAGGGAATCGCCATTTTTAAACAACAGAAACAACCACTCGAAAACCCACAATACTAGCCTTACAATCCGGCTGATATCTGAGGCGGCACGCGCTGCGACAATTCGGAGGATGATCGTTCCAAGAACCCCCCCGCAACAGCCTCAGCGAAGAGTCCCCGTCAGACTCCCAAACGCTGCCATCAGCAGGCGCACCGTTATAATTATTGTGCCAAGAATCCGCGCACCATTCCCAAACATTTCCGTGGAAATCGTACAATCCAAAAGCATTAGGTTTAAAACTGCCCACATCTGTCGTTTGAAAGCGATAAACTCCCTTCGGCGCATCAGCGTAATTAGAATTTCCGTTGTAATTGGCTAACTCGCTGGTAATCGTTTCCCCAAAGTGAAACGGCCCCGTAGTTTGCCCCCGGCAAGCATATTCCCATTGGGCTTCGCTAGGCAAGCGATAATTCTTACCGGTTTTGCGAGAAAGTCGATCGCAAAACTCCACAGCCTCGTACCAAGATACATTTTCTATAGGTCGATTTGCACCTTTAAAACGGGCGGCATCGGGATTGAGAAATATTTTAATTTGCGGCAGCGCCGCAACTGCTGTCCACTGAGCCTGAGTAACTGGAAATTTGCTAATATAGAAAGATCCTAAAGTTACTGGGTGCTGCGGTTTTTCGTCGCTATCACCCCGCTCTTTTGGAGAACCCATGAGGAAAGTACCGCCAGGAACAGATACCATTTCCAGCACTGTACTGCTACCAAGATGTTCTTCAAAAAAACGCGCTTTGCCGCTGTTAACATTAGTTTGCTTCCCGCGCTTGTCTACTGTCACCACCTGAAATTCAAAAGTGCTTTTGACAGCGGCAATTCTCTGCGGTGCCTTGTTGGCAGGTGGATTGGTGTTGGGTTTTCCTCTGGGACTGACAGATATATTGCTATTGATTTTCCCGCTTTGATTGAGCGGAGTATTAATAGCAAGTGACCCTCCCTTTGTCACAGAAGAATTTAAAGCAAGTGGCCCTCCTTTTGTCACAGAAGAATTTAAAGCAAGTTGTCCTCCCTTGACAAAAGGGGGTTGGGGAGGTAAAGAATAGAGATTTAAAGCTTTGATTACTTCATCAGCCGATTGATATCTATTTTTGAGATAATCTTCAATTAACTTATCTAAAATTTTTGTCAACTCGCTGCTGACTTTTGTGCCTGCAGGCAACCGTTCTCTCCAAATCCAGCCGCCGTTTATCGGGTCATAAAGGTCATCGGAACCATCAACTTTTGGTAAACATTGAGTTAGCAGTCTCAGGCAAGTTATCCCCAAACTGTACAAATCGCTTCCGGGGAAAACTTGACCGCGCATTTGTTCTATCGGCGAATATCCGGGCGTTCCTACCGTCGTGCCTACTTTGCTCATCAGGGAGCCTGTCACTTGTTTGGAAATGCCAAAATCTATCAACACTAACTCTCCGCGCCCTCCTCTTCGGAAAGCTGAATTGCGAAAATTTCCCGCCTTTGGCAGGGAGGAGCTAACAGAGGTGCGGCGACGCATGATATTCTCAAGTTTGATGTCTCGGTGAATGACATTGCGATCGTGCACAAATTTCAGAATCGGCAAAATATCTGCCAGCAACTGCCAAATTTTTTCTTCGCTAAAAACGCCCTGCTGAGTTAATTCTGCTAGTAAAGTTTGCCCCTCAATCAACTCTTGTACTAAATAAAGCCGCTTGTCTTGCTCAAAATAAGCAATTAATCGAGGAATTTGGGGATGTTCGCCGAGTTCGTAAAGTCGTTTCGCTTCTTGCTTAAACAATTCTGCGGCTTTTTCAAGTGCGGAGGTTCCTTGAAATTGGGGTACAAACTGCTTGATTACGCAGGGATCGTCCATGCGATCGGTATCTACCGCTTCATAAGTTCTGCCAAATCCCCCTTCCCCCAACAGTCGAATCACGCGGTAGCGGTTTCTGAAGAGAGGCGTGAGGTCGGACTGGCCGCAACTTTGACAAAATTTAGAGTTGTCGGGATTGAAAGGATGAGGACACCTGGGATTAGAACAGTAGAACATATCTGGGAAGAAATGATCCGGTTAAGGTTATGATATATCTTTTATGTCTATCTGCCTCCTCATGGAGTTATAAAAATTAGAAATAGATTTGAAGAAGAAGAATCATAGCCCGAGCGACTAATTTTCGCAACCCCCTCACCGCCGATATTTGTCGTCGCAGTCCCCAATCGACTCATGCAAGTCCCTGGATTTCTCAAAAATAGGGTTGATTAGAACTGAGATGTTGCACCTGCAGTCAATAAGGGGTTTTTGGGTGGGTTGGGGCGGGTTTATGTAACCTGTCTGCAACTTTTAAAACTATTGGTGAACCCGTCCCAACAGGTTCCACACGAATGGTACAAGATGTGAGTTAGAAACTACTTTACTTCAAATACTCTACCGATCGCGCTCTCGCTGAACTTCTTGCAAGAGTCGTGTAACGTCTGCTAGCTCGTCTTGAGCATTGGTGTTCTGAAAAACTCTAACTGCCTGCCCAAAAGCTTCAATAGCTCGATCGTATTGCCTCATAGAGCGATAGGTATGCCCTAGGTTTCTCCACACCCAACCTTCTCGCACAAGAGTTCCTTGAGATCGAGCAATTGCGATCGCACGAAGATATGCTTCGACAGCTCTATCGTACTGCTCAAGTTCTTTATAAGCTGTACCGATATTATTGAGTACCCAAATTTCTTTGCTCCGATCTCCTAGTTCCTGAAATATCAGCATCCCTTGCTGATATAGCTCAAGTCCTCTGTTGTATTCACCTAAAGAAGTATAGATTGCACCAAGGTTAGTGATAGCAACGCCTTGGAGTTCGCGATCGCCTGATGCTCTCGCACTCTCTAACTGATTTTGCCATAATTTGAGATTCTCCTCATATGTATTTTTTCTGGGTAGCTCTGATGAAATTGTGAATGAATTACCTTTAAGGTCTAGAACTTGCGAGTTCGAGACTTGTCCGAGAGATGCGGAAAAATTCGTCAATCGATTACCAGCAAAGGCCGAAGGAATCAGGAAAAAGGGAAATGCACTCAAAGCAATGGTTTCAGCAATTAATAATTTCCTAATAGCTGAGAAGGTTGCTATCTGATAAATGCCTTCTAGACTTTTTGGCATGAGTTACATTCCGGTTAGTGTTTCCTGGTGTTCTACCAAGTATATAAACAAGAACAATCAAGAGTAAAGACTAAAAGGGCGATCGCCTTTACTCACGTCCGATCGACCAAATTCATCTTCAAAATAACCGATCGCTGGGAATTCTCTACAAACTGTTTGCCACATTCCTTACAGAGATAGCACTGCTTCCCCCGTCGATAACCGTTTTTGGACAACTGCTCAGATTGACAATAAGGACACTTCATTACTTTCATTACACAATTAGACCGACCTTCCCCCACATACGACTCTAAATACGACACCAACAAATCCTCAATCTGCTGTACCAGTTGTTGGCGATGCTGTCGATCGGGGCTGCGAAGTGCCGACAGAATGACGGCATTAATGCTGTGAACGCAAACCTCCGCTAACAGGCTGCATTGCGCCTCCCCCAAGCTGGGATTTCTCTGCTGCAAAAGACTCGCCATAAAGTCGATCGCTTCCTGAGTCATACTTTCATCGATCGACTGGAAAATCTCGCGCGCTATATAAAACTGCACAAACACCACCCGCGATACTGGCTGTTCAAACATCTGTGCAACAGCAGTCACAAGGGTATGAATCATTTCGCGCAGGGGTAACTGAACGATTTCCGACGTGTTCGCCTGCGCCCACATCGCCTTAACCCGATCGGCATGACGGAGCTCCATTGCATTAAAAATGGCAGCTTTATCAGGAAAAAACTGATACAGAGAACCGATGGCTGTCCCTGCTTTTGCTGCAATTAGATGGGTAGTCGCCTCGGAATAGCCCACCTCGTCAAACACTGCTGCTGCTGCATCCAAGATTTTTTCGACTCTTTCTTTACCCCGCTGCTGTTTCGGTTGACGGCGCAAACTGCTTGACGAATGCGAATATTCTGTCATATTCTAAGGAAGCGACAAATCTCTCACAATTTTAGGTCTAAAGGAGAACACCATGCACTCTATGCTTCCCGGTGCGCCTTGGCTGCTGGCACATAAGTCAATGCTGGCAGCGAACCAACCTCGCAAAATTTCCTTGTATGGCACCGACTATGTGATGTGGAAAGATATTGCCGGAACCATCCATGCCTTGCCCAACGCCTGTCCGCACATGGGAGCAATGCTGTCGGAAGGATGGTGCGAAGCCCAAAGCGATCGCACAAGCGGTGTCGTCTGCCCCTTCCATGCCCTGAAATTTGATGCTGAAGGCTGCACCGTATTGCCCGGATCGAAGCAGAAAACATTGCCCTTACTAAAACCGTTAGAGCTGATTATTCAAGATGACTTCATTTGGTCTTATGGGGAATACGAGCCGCAAGTCCCCATTCCCAACGTGCTCAAGGAAATCGCAGAAACTTACTACTTCATCGGGCATACCGCCGATCGCAGCGTTGAGACAGATTTGCTGACCATGCTGCTAAATATGCACGACTACAATCATCAAAACGGCACCCACCGGGACTTGTTTAGGATTACCGATGTGGAATTTCATCAATTCATTGATGAGGGACATCAATCCCATGCGTTTTATGATATGCCTACTGCCCCTTACAGTTTGGCAGAAAAGCTCAGAAAGCCAGATTTGTTGCTACTGCCCACCACCATTAAAGCTCACTTAGAAAATCATTTCCCATCCCTAGTAATTTTTCATGGAGAAATGCCATTCGGCAAAGGTGCACAGTGTCATATATTCGTACCAGAAGCCGAGAATCGGACGCGGACTTATATTTTGCTGTTCGGTCAAGCAAAGCATCCTATATTTAAGGTGTTGGGGGGGACGTATCTCAATTTTGGCAAAGTTGTCGTGGATCAAGATGCGGATATTTTAGGAAAAATTTATCCCCATACCCCTCAGAAAATTAAACTCAATAATGAAGTGGGAATGGATTGGGTACGGCGCAATTTTGAAAGCTTCCCTAATGTTATGGAACCTAATCTTTCAAGGTAGATAGCATCGAAGTTGCGGTATAACACTCCGATCGCCCTTTCCAAATATCGCACTCTGCGCAGAACAATTCCGAGTAATTTATGATGATTGACCCGTCAGAACAAAATTGAGCCACCCTTCATACCACGCCAGAAAATTAGGCGAGGGATCAAAAACAGGGGAATTCAAGCCCTCTATGTAGCAGATTTTACCTCGTAAAAGTCCATTTAACACTAAATTAAAGAACCCACCGCACCCAAACTCACAGACTGTAATTGTTCCACATTCTGGTGCCCAAGTTTCTTGGTCATACTTTTCCTCCCAGTCTTCGCCAACAACTTCGACACCCCATGACTCCTCATTTTTATATTGTTCGAGCAATAGACAGGGTTGGCTTGGACATTTGAGCAATGTGTCTTTTTCCGAGAAACTAATGCCATGATCCCATTTTTCAAGAGGTAGTATCCCATAGTACGGCCCAGCTCCACCATTGCCGATTTGTTCTAAGAAACTCCTATATTCCAATGGGAGGCTGACCTTATACTTCGCTTCCCAGACATCGATTTTATCGGAACTCAGCGGGCGATTAAATTGAAATTGATGTCTGTCTACGCCAAAGAAGCGATAGTGATTTAAAACACGTTCTTCTTCGGTGTAGGAACCTGACAATTGACGTGGAATTGTTTTGGCAAGTTCAATTTTTGCCTTGATTCGTTCAATTTGTTCCCTAACTATACCTGTTGGAAACCATAGCCATAGATGCTTACACGTGGGACACGTTAAGTTTAGTGTACCTCGCTTCACTGGAGCACGAAGTTTCTGGGCACAATTCGGACAGGCAGTAATCACTTTTTCTAGTGGTGATACTTTCTGTTCATCGCGTAATGTTTGTTCTTCATTAAATGAGCTTGTTTCCATAAAATCTTACTCAAATGAGTGGCTTAATTAATGAGGCTAGCTGAATCTGCCCATTCTGATAAATGCCTTCGAGGGATTTTAGCATGAATTGTAGTCCGGTTAGTATTCGCTTCTATTCTAGCAAGTATAGAACAATTAAGAGTAAAGACTAAAAGGCCGATCGTACCGAATCGAAGAGCGATCGACCCACGGTAATAGCGTACCTACGTGCCCAAGTGGATAAGTGCTGCGCGGATCGCGATGAACCACACCGCGAGCGGGGAAAATAGGTAGAGGTAGAACCGAACTATGATGAGATTGAATGTGCAATGGACAGCGCTATGCAATACGCGAAACACAACGAAGACCCAGGCGGCGTTTACATACACTGCATCCACCTGCTTCGTGATGAAGAGGTATAGGACAAGCGCATAAAAAATTATCGGAATCTCGAACAGGTTTTTTAGGTTATCCGATGGATTGGATACGCTTGGTGGCGATATCTGCGCCAGTGCGCCCGGTACAGCAAAATCCTTTTGACCGAGCTTTCTACTTGTGATAAAACTGATACGGCGGATGTACATATACACCCAGACTAGGAGGGTTAGAAACACTGTGGCAAAGAAGGGAGTAAAGATTGCATCTTGCGTCATTTCTACCTCTCAAATTTGATTATTTTGATAGTTGCTGGACGATAAAGTGGACGATATGCGATGTACAAGGCTGGAAGAAACATAGAGCAACGCAAATCCAATTAGAGGATGGAGTATCTCTAGGTGAAGAGGACTTTTGAGATGAATGCTGGAAAATTGTAGTCCAACCAGCACTGGCAAACTTGCGGCGAGATGTCGTATTCTGCGTGAGAATGGGGCGATCAACGACCATCCCAGTAATACTAATGACAACCCACTGTACCCTCGCACTAGCCAAACATGAATATCCCACCAGGCAGGATTATTGAAGTAGGCAACTCCAACCGTTAATAACTGAGCAATCAAGCAGACATTAAAGATGATTGAAGTCACATAAAAGCCGATATGTATCCAACGTGTGGGAGTGCGCTCGCGCTCGGTTTCCGAACTGGTTGTCATGTCAAGTTGCTTTGGAGATTACAAGGGTAATATAATTCGAGTATTGCAATGCTTCTAGTCCTCGATCGGGTACTATTTTTGACACCATGACCATGAAAAGTCCCTTGCAGCTTTTATTTGAAGCGCTCGACCAGGTAAAGGACGAACAAGATTTGCGATCGCAAGTCCTGCCCAAAATCGGTGAGTATTTTGCAGCTAAAAGATCGGGAATCTTTTTCTTCGATCGACTGCCCTTGGTAGATAGTAATCTTCAGAAAACACTGCAAATTGGACTATCAATCGAACATAATCCTGTTGTGCGTTATCTAGTGGAGCGTCACGCTCCTGTCCATGAAGCATTGGTGGCATCTCCCAAGGTTTGGACAATGATTTGTCCCCGACCCGATCATTGGCACGTGATGGCGGGACCGATTGTCAGCCGTGGTCAATTAATGGGTGTAGTGGGTTGTACGCGCGATCGGTCAATGCCTGTCTTTGATACAGAAAATCTAGCGGATTTGAGTGCGATCTGTTTGCATTTGTCTGTTTGGGCTGCAACAGTACGCGCGGCGAAGCTATCCCCTAGGGAATTGCCACACCAACCTTTCAAGACCTCACGCCTAACGCCTCGTGAATTGCAAATTGCCGAACTGGTTGCTTTGGGGCGAACCAACGCAGAAATCGGCAGGGAACTTTGGATTACTGAGAATTCAGTGAAGCAAGCTTTGAAGCGAATGTTCCGTAAGCTTGAGGTTTCGTCTCGTGCACAAATGGTTGCACAGCTTTCGGCGACCAAATATAATTTGCCAAGTGTAAAAATGTCTCCATCCAACTTGATGCAGAACACCCACCAATAAACGGCGTTGCATAATTAGAGTATGAATAGAGGGAATCACCATGCCATGTCCTGAGTGCAAATCAACCCATATCCGTAA
>NZ_JAUBRM010000070.1:0-38072 GCF_036701905.1 Microcoleus sp. MON2_D5 | reverse complement strand
TGACCTATCTTTTTTTACCACAAGTCGGTCAACCCCTCACCCGCTCCGGGTTTTGGCGGGGTTGTCACCCCGCCAGCGATCTTAAGCTTGATAGTTAAATGGACAATTTGAGTTAGTAAAGGTTAGAATGTTGAGGTTATAATTCAGCTTTTAGAAACGATGATGACACGCTTAGATAAAGTACGGCAACTCCAAGAGATATTTATTGCTCGTGCGACAGGTGGCGATCCCAGTGAGCGGGAATACAGTAAACTCCGTTTAGAGTTATTGAGAGATAGCGCACTCAGAGAGCGCATTCCTCAATTTGTTAGAAATTGCGACGAACTCTCAAAATTCTGGGGTTTTATTAAAGCAAAGTTCCGTACCTACCAAGAACGAAGGATATTTATATGGGAAGAATTTGGTTCATTGATTGCGTCTCTAGAGCAAAATATTATTGTGGCTCAACCAGCAGATGATGATATTTCCGCCATTCTTATCAATTTCGATACAGAACAGGTTCATATTGCTTGGCAAAAAGCTCTTGAACGCCGAAATCACGATCCAGAAGCAGCGATTACTATGGCGCGTACATTAATCGAATCGGTTTGTAAACACATTTTGGATGAAGCAGGCATTTCTCATAGTGATAAAGATGATTTGCCTAAACTATATTATGAAACTGCTAAGCAACTTAATCTTGCTCCTCAACAACATCAAGAAGAGGTTTTTAAACAAATTATTGGTGGTTGCCAGAGTGTGATTTCAGGACTTGGTACTTTACGTAATAAGCTTAGTGATGCTCATGGTAAAGGGAAACAAGCTATTAAACCTTCTCCTCGACACGCTGCACTTGCTGTCAACTTGGCGGGTTCAATGGCAGCTTTTTTGGTCGCAACTTGGGAGGAACGATTGTCGAAAGCGACCTAACAAGGCGATTGGAACGGACTGGGGAAAGCGACTGGTAAGATTACAAAGGCTAGTTGCAGTCACTCAACCAGAACTTTAGACCGTTGAAATGCTGACCTTGCAAAGGGAAACGTTAAAAACATTTCGTTTCCCTCTTTCTGTTACCACCTCGGTCTAATACTAGAATTCCGGCCTTCTCTGGGAGTTGGTGAAGGCACGCCATTCTTGAAATAACACCAAGCTCGATCGTCCTCCACTCCCGGCATCACGAAAGTAAAAGCCTGACATCGTTCATCAAACACATGGATTTGTTGGCAAAGATCCAGGTCGGGTTGGCTAATGTACATATTGCTATAATCAGCGCCGATTCTGTCAGTATTTAACTCTAAATTCCACCTTGTCAACAGCCACTAGCTGCAGCACAACAGTTTTAGCTTCTGCACCAATCATCCCCAAAGCAGAGGCTGCACTACTAGGCACATTTGGATTGAAGTCTTTAAGCAAAAGAATTAGCTGCGGCAGTGCAGTTTAAGCTTTTGCACGGATTTTATTCAAAGCAGAGGCTGCACTACTACGCACTGTTACATCTGAGTCTTTAAGCAGGGAAATTAGCTGTGACTGTGCAGTTTTAGCTTCTGCACCGAAACTTCCCAAAGCAGAGGCTGCACTGCTACGCACAGTTACATCTGAGTCTTGAAGCAGGGGAATTAGCTGTGGCACAGCAGTTTTAGCTTCTGCACGCATCCTTGCCAAAGCATAGTCTGCACGGCTACGCACCTTTGCATCGGAGTCTTTCAGCAACAGAATTAGCTGCGGCAGTGCAGTTTTAGCTTCTGCGCCCATCCTTCCCAAAGCATTGGTTGCACGGCTACGCACAGTTGCATCGGAGTCTTTCAGCAAGAGAATTAGGTGTGGCACAGCAGTTTTAGCTTCTGCACCCATCCTTCCCAAAGCATAGTCAGCACGGCTACGCACAGTTGCATCGGAGTCTTTCAGCAAGAGAATTAGCTGCGGCACAGCAGTTTTAGCTTCTGCAGCAACCGACACATCTGAGTCTTTCAAGGTTTTAACAAAGGCAGGAATAGCAGGAAGAGCAATTTGTCTTAGAACCTCAGCAGCACTCTGGCCGACTGACAAATTCTGATCCTGCAAAGCTTCCATCCAATCAGGGATGGCTGGTTCACCTATTTTTCGTAACAGCTTAATAGCTGGCTCAAGTGCCGTTTCATCGTTACTCTTTAACTTCTCGGTGAGGGAGGCAATCTGTTTGGGATTAGCTGTGGGTTCGTCCTTAATTCCAGCCGCAGCATTGCAAGTCAACAGCAAAGGGGATGTGAAAGATAGAAACGAGAGGGCAATTACGGCAACTAATCTTTGTCGGTAGTGCTTCGTCATGGGCCAGAATCCTTGTATTTGATGAGCCGTCTCAGCCATTTGAATAATTGTGTATACATTCTCATCAAACTGTTTCAGGACTCCGGACGATCTAAATTTGTGCTTGTCTGTGGTGAAATCGATCGCCCTAAATACTGCTTACAAAGCGCCACTTTAAGAACATTCCGCTGTCTAAGGCATAATTATAGGAATCCTTGCAGGAGTCGTAAATTTTTTACCCCACCCCAACCCTCCCCGAACCCGCTCGCTCGGGAGTAAGAAATTCACAAATGATGCGAGGATTGCTATAGATATCTTATATTCGTTCTATGATGTGTTTATGATTTCCGAACCCCTTACCCTCTCAACAAGCAATCCTGTTTTAGCAGCCAAAGGATTAACTCGTCGTTTTGGTGGTTTAATTGCTGTAAACAACGTATCTTTTACAGTTGAAAAACACGAAATTTTTGGATTAATCGGTCCTAACGGCGCGGGCAAGACAACTCTATTTAATCTAATGACTGGACTGATACCTGCTTCAAGTGGCAACCTGATTTATCAAAATGAAAATATTTCCCAATTGAAGCCTTATCAAATTGCTAATAAAGGTATTGCCAGAACTTTTCAAAATATCCGGTTGTTTGGGGAACTTTCTGCCCTAGAAAATGTCGCGATCGCCCGACACATCCACAGTCGTTCGGGCAATCCAGTTTTATCGGTGCTGGCGGGGATTTTCGGCTTGCCAGCATCTAACGCAATGGAACGCCAAACCCAGCGAAAAGCCTTAGAATTGTTGGATTTAGTCGGATTGGGCGATCGCGCGGGCGAACAAGCCAAAAACTTGCCCTACGGCGACCAGAGGCGCTTAGAAATTGCCCGCGCTTTAGCCTTAGAACCGCAAATACTCTTGTTAGATGAACCTGCTGCAGGGATGAATCCCAATGAAAAGCACAAATTAAGCGAATTTATCCGAGAAGTACGCCAACAATTCAATTTAACTGTAATATTGATCGAGCATCATGTACCGCTAGTTATGGGGTTGTGCGATCGAATTGCCGTCTTGCATTTCGGTCAGCTTATTGCTTTGGGAGAACCTGCTGTTGTGAGGAATGACCCGGCGGTGATTGAGGCTTATTTGGGAGATGAAACGTAGAAATTGTAAATGTTTCCCCGGCTCTGGCAGGGAAGCGACATCTACAGGCTCCGCCTCGTTTGGTAACATAAAAAATCGAGGCAGAGTCTCTGGTTCTGCGTTACCAGACAGAGCGGGGGAACGAGTAAGATTAATAGTTATTGTTAAATGTATCTCCCAGTCCTATTAAGAGGACTTCAGCTATGAGCCAGGGGTTGAAACCTCTGGCGGACTCGCGGACTAACCCACTAGCGAACTGCGGGAAAAGAGAGAAAATTTTATCAACCATCAAGTCACGCAAAATGCAACATAGTTCACCCAAAACCACCCAAAACATCCTCTTAGAACTAAAAAATGTTTCTGTAAGTTATGGGGGGATTCAAGCCATACAAAATATTAATCTCACGATTAATGCAGGCGAGGTTGTCAGTCTCATCGGTGCCAACGGTGCGGGCAAAAGTACCACCCTGAGAGCGATTTCTAAAATAGTTAATTTGCGGCAAGGACAAATTCTTTATAGCGGGCGCGATATTAGCCGCCGCCAAGCTCACGAAGTTGTGAAATTGGGAATCGCCCACAGTCCAGAAGGGCGGCGGGTTTTGGCGCAGCAAACGGTGTTGAGTAACTTGGAATTGGGGGCCTATATTCGATCGGACTCGGCGGCAGTAAAAGCAGATTTAGAGCGCCAATTTGAGATATTTCCGCGCCTAGCAGAAAGGCGTCGCCAGCTAGCAGGAACTCTCAGCGGCGGGGAACAGCAAATGCTGGCGATCGCCCGCGCTCTGATGAGTCGCCCGAAGCTGCTATTATTAGACGAGCCTAGTTTAGGCTTAGCACCTGCGATCGTCAAAGAAATTTTTGCAATTATTCAAAACCTCCGCTCCACAGGCGTTACAATCCTCTTAGTCGAACAAAACGCCAGTTTAGCACTGCAAATTGCCGATCGGGGTTACGTACTAGAAGCTGGTAATATTACCCTCACAGGTATTGGAACGGATTTGCTAAACGACGAGCGAGTCAGGAGCGCATATTTAGGATGACTTGGTTAATTTTTGGAATTTTGAGCGCTTTCTTTGAAGCCGTCAAAGACGTTTTGGGCAAACAAAACCTCAAAAAAAGTGACGAATATGTCGTCGCTTGGTCTTTCTCATTTTTTTCAGTCATCTTTTTGATTCCCTGGGTATTTTATACAGGAATTCCGACCTTAAACTCTCAATTTTGGCTCGCCCTATTAATCGGAGGTAGCATCAACGCTGTCACAGCCCTCCTCTACATCAAAGCCATCAAACTATCAGATTTATCCCTGACACTACCGATGGTAGCTTTGACACCCTTATTCATGTTGGTAACTTCACCGTTAATTGTCGGTGAATATCCCAAATTATTTGATTATATTGGCATTTTACTAATCGTAGCAGGCTCTTATTTATTAAATATCAAAGAGAAATCCAAAGGATATTTAGCCCCATTCAAAGCACTGCTGGATGAACCAGGGCCCAAATTGATGTTAATCGTCGCATTACTATGGAGTATTGCCGCAAATTGTGACAAAATAGGAGTTACCAATTCCTACCCTATTTTTTGGGTATTCTCTTTGTTTGGTACAATGAGTGTTTTGCTACTGCCAGTTTTATTGCACAAAACCCCAAATCCAGGGCGACAAATTCTCAAACAATTACCAATGCTAGCTGCTATGGGGTTTATCAATGCTACTGGAATAATTTTTCAAATGCAAGCTTTGACATTAACTTTCGTAGTGCGAGTGATCGCGATTAAGCGTACTAGCGTGTTAATGGGTGTATTGTTCGGTCATTTCATTTTTAAGGAAAAAGATATTCAAGAAAGATTATTAGGGGCCGGAATCATGATTTTGGGAGTTTTATTTATCAGTTTATAGGTTGAGACTTGCGGAACTTTGACGCTCATTCTCCCCCCGAATGTAGGGGCGGTGCCCCCGTGCTCGCCCTCTCTCGGTTGGGCGGGGATGTCTGGGTTGAAAACAAGCCCTAGCCTCTATTAATGTATAAGTCATGTTATACTCAAGGCGATCGCACTTTCTCTCACTATTTATTAAGATAAAAAAAATTAATGCACAAAATAGCCGCCACACCCGGAGGTTGGAACCCTCAAGCAGAAGGAGTAATTTTTATTCAGCAAACCCCAGCACCAATAGTATTTATTAGTGCTGCTGACACCGACATTCAAACTCTCGCAGCCGCCGCATCCAAAATGCCGGCAAAATTTCCCAAAGTGCGGGCAGTAAACCTGCTTCAGTTGCAGCAACAACTAACAATTGATACTTATGCCGAGGAAGTTTTAGAACGCGCCGAGGTGATAATCTTAAGACTGTTAGGAGGGCGTTCTTATTGGTCTTACGGGTTAGAAATCCTGCGAGAAACTGTGCAAAAAACTAACGCCTCCCTGATTGTAATGCCGGGAGAAGACAGTCCCGATCCGGATTTAATCAGCCATTCCAATGTATCGCTGTCAGCAGTTAATCAACTTTGGCGCTATTTCACAGAAGGCGGAGTCCAAAACTTTGTTAATGCACTAAAATTTGCTGCCGATACTTGCTTGAAAACTGCTTATAATCCGCCCCTACCTCAAACAGTTTCCCGCGTCGGAATTTACGAATGGGGCGGAGAAGCGGGGGCGTGTTTTGCAACTTTACAACCAGATTCAGCTCCCCCTAAATCCCCCTTAAGAAGGGGGAATTTGACAACTTCTTGCTCCCCCCTTAATAAGGGGGGCTGGGGGGGATCTCCGGCTTTACCAAGTCTAGCTAAAGTCGGAATTTTATTTTATCGCGCTCATTACTTATCAGGAAACTTAGCGCCAATTGATGCACTTTGTCAAGCTCTATCAGAGCGAAACTTAGTACCAGTTCCCGTCTTTGTGTCTTCTCTGCGGGAACCAGATTTGCAAATAGAATTGCTGGAGTATTTCCAGCCAAAAGAATCAGAACCAATTCAATTATTGCTAAACACCACAAGTTTTGCAGTCTCCGGTTTCAGCAGTCAAGAACCGACACAAAACAGCTTAAAATCCTTAGACGTTCCCGTATTGCAAGCAATCTTCAGCGGTGGCGGTTTGGAACAGTGGGAAACGGAACTTCAGGGACTTTCGCCCCGCGATGTGGCGATGAATGTAGCATTGCCGGAAGTAGACGGAAAAATCATTACTAGGGCTGTTTCTTTTAAAGCGGTACAGACTTGGAACAGCGAATTAGAAACAGATGTAGTAGGCTATGTAGCAGCGGGCGATCGCATTTCATTTGTAGCAGACTTAACCGCGAATTGGGTGAAGATGAAACAAACCCCAGCCGCCAACAGACGCATCGCCATAATTCTGGCAAATTACCCCACCCGCAACGCCCGCTTAGCCAACGGTGTCGGCTTAGATACACCCGCTAGCTGTGTCGAAATCCTCAAAGCTATGCAGCAAGCTGGCTATCAAATTGAAAACCTACCCGCTAGCGGCAATGAGTTAATTGAAATGTTAACTTCTGGCGTGACAAATGACCCGGAAGGACGCGAATTGCGGCCTGTTCATCAATCTTTAGATTTGGCAGAATATGAAGAATATTTTGCTACTTTGCCGCAGGAAGTGCAAGATGGGATTTGTAAAAGATGGGGGCTTCCGGGAAGCTATGCACAAGATTTTATAAGTAACAATACGTCTTTTCCGATTCCGGGGATTCAGTTCGGTAATGTATTTGTAGGAATTCAACCATCGCGGGGATACGAACTTGACCCCGCATTAAATTATCATGCCCCAGACTTAGAACCAACTCACAATTATCTAGCTTACTATTATTGGCTGCGAGAAAAGTTTGGAATTGACGCTATAATTCATGCCGGAAAACACGGCAATTTAGAATGGCTTCCCGGTAAAAGTATAGCATTGTCTAACAAATGTTATCCAGAAGTGGCATTAGGCGCGATGCCGAATTTTTATCCCTTCATTGTCAACGATCCGGGGGAAGGTTCCCAAGCAAAAAGAAGATCGCAAGCCGTGATAATCGACCACCTGACACCGCCGATGACTCGCGCCGAACTCTACGGGCCTTTGCAGCAGTTGGAAACCTTAATCGACGAGTATTGCGAAGCCCAAAGCTTAGATCCGTCTCGATTACCCATGATTCGCGATCGCATTCTCGCCCTCACCAACAAAGAAAACTTAGATAAAGACTTAGGAATACAACTAAATAAATCGGAATTTACAGAATTTATCACCCGCACAGACGGCTATCTTTGCGAACTCAAAGAATCCCAAATCCGCGACGGATTGCACATTTTCGGTCAGTGTCCCGAAGGTAGACAGTTGAGAGATTTGATAATTGCGATCGCCCGCCATCCCACCAACGGGCGATCGGGCTTAACCCGCGCCCTAGCAGAAGACTCAGGCTACGATTTCGACCCCTTAACCTGCGATCCAACGTCGATAATTCAGCACCACACAGCAGGCGATTTAACAGCAGAACTCGAACAGAAAGCCGCTGAATTAGTAGATAACTTAATCGAAAACATCCGCATTAATCCGCGTTCATCTGCGGTTATAAATTCCCAAACAGGAGAAGCAACCAAACACGAATTAGACTGGATAAATAACTATCTTTTACCCTCACTCCTCCAAACAAACCAAGAAATTACCAACCTTTTGCGCGGACTAGATGGGGGGCACATACCAAGCGGTGCATCGGGCGCGCCCACTCGCGGTCGGCCAGATGTATTGCCCACAGGTCGCAATTTTTACTCAGTAGATATCCGCGCCATTCCCACAGAAACCGCCTGGAGAGTTGGCAGAGTTGCTGCTGAAACTTTAATCGAAAGATACACCCAAGAAAACGGCGAATATCCTAAAACTTTGGGTTTGTCAGTGTGGGGAACATCCACCATGCGGACGGGCGGAGACGACATCGCCGAAGCCTTGGCGCTGATAGGAGTTCAACCAGTGTGGGATGGCCCTTCGCGCCGGGTTGTAGATTTTGAAATCTTGCCAGTTTCTGTTTTGGGGCGGCCGCGCGTTGATGTTACTTTGCGAATTTCTGGCTTTTTCCGCGATGCTTTTTTTAATTTAATTGATTTGTTTGACAGTGCGGTAAAAGCTGTGGCAGATTTAGACGAATCGGCTGAAAACAATCCTTTAGCAGCCCAAGTTAAGGAAGAGATTTTGTATTGGGAATCTACAGGTTTGAGTCAGGAAGAGGCGGAAGGGCGATCGCAATTTAGAGTATTTGGCTCAAAACCAGGTGCTTACGGCGCAGGACTTCAAGGCATAATTGAAGCTCAAAACTGGACAGACGACAGCGATTTAGCAAAAGCTTACATTAATTGGAGCAGTTACGCCTATACAAGTACCCCCCCAACCCCTCCTTATCAAGGGGGGGCTAAATCTAATTCCTCTCCTTTACAACCAGAGAATACCCCCCCAACCCCCCCTTATCAAGGGGGGGCTAAATCTAATTCCTCTCTTTTACAACCAGAGAATACCCCCCCAACCCCCCCTTACCAAGGGGGGGCTAATTCCAACTCTTGTCCCCCCCCTTTACAAGGGGGGGCTAGGGGGGGTGAATTAAGTTCTGAGGCTAATTCCAACTCTTGTCCCCCCCCTTTACAAGGGGGGGCTAGGGGGGGTGAATGGGGATGTTCTGCACCCGAAGCATTTGAAAAACGCCTCGCCCAAATGCAAATAGTTCTGCAAAACCAAGACAACCGCGAACACGACATCCTCGACTCCGACGATTATTATCAATTTCAAGGCGGAATGACGGCCGCAATTCGCAATTTGCAAGGCAAAAATCCTGAAACCTATTTCGGAGACAATTCGATTCCTGAAAATCCGAAAGTGCGGCAACTGAGAGAAGAAATTGCGCGGGTTTACCGCAGCAGGGCTGTGAATCCCAAATGGATAGAAGGTGCGATGCGACACGGTTACAAAGGTGCTTTTGAAATTGCAGCAACTGTTGATTTTTTGTTTGCTTACGATGCTACGGCAAATTGTGTAGAGGATTTTATGTATGAAGGAATCGCAGAGGCTTACATTTTTGATGAGAAAGTGCAGACATTTATTCAAGAAAACAATCCTTGGGCACTGCGAGATATGGCGGAAAGATTGCTAGAAGCTCGTCAGCGGGGGTTATGGCAGAGTGCGAACCAGGATACATTGGATAAATTGAGGTCGATCGCGCTTGAAGCCGAAGCAGTCATCGAATCCCATACATAAATACTCAAAAGTCACCATCGCCGCTGCAGACGAATGGTGGCTTGCGGTAATATCTATTAATGTTTCGCGATCGCTGAAAGCTTTATGATTCGCCGCTACATTGCTAGCATCAGCACCAGCATCTTAAAACGTACCTGCGCCGCAACCGCCTTGCTAGCCTTAACTTTGGGATGTTCGTCTACCAAGCCGCCCAACACCGCAGCGCCATCGGGTTCGATCGAATCCGCAGTCCTGGCCCAGTCCCCAACGTCTCTGTTAGCTCGAAATCCCAACAAATCCAAAAAATCCGTCCGCGTTCCCTCATGCCCTCAAAACGATGGCTTCACCGAGGCAGTTAACTTTGCCACCCAAGCTTCTAATTTGGCTCAATCAGCCAATTCAAAACAAGACTGGGACAAAGTAGCCGCCCTGTGGGTACAGGCCGTCGCCTGGATGCAAGCCGTTCCCGCCGGCAGTCCCAGACGGGCGTTTGCGGAGAAAAAAGTAATCGAGTACATGAGAAACCTGGTTTATTCCCAGCAGCAAGCGAGCGCAACCAGATCGCAAGCCAGTACAGTCAGCTTCAGCAGCGATTTGCTAAACGAACAACTAGAACTTTACCTATCCTACGTTGCTGCGGTCGGCCCACCAGATGTTTTGATTGTCGGCAGTTCCCGGGCATTGCAGGGCGTCGATCCCAAACAGCTAAAACAATCTTTGGCCCAAAGGGGCCGTCCCGGCTTAAAAGTATTTAACTTTTCAGTCAACGGCGCAACTGCACAAGTAGTTGACTTTCAACTGCGGCGGCTTTTGAAGCCGGAGCATTTGCCTCAAATGATTGTCTGGGCGGATGGTGTGCGGGGATTTAACAGCGGCCGGGACGATCGCACTTTTAATTCGATCGTCGATTCTGAAGGCAGCCAACTTTTAGCAGCAGGCATTCGCCCCGAACTGCCGTCGGATGAACCCAACGAGATTCCGCTGTGTTACAGATTCCCGCAGCCCTGCGCTAACAACACTTTCCGCAAAGCATTGGCATCTGTCGATCGACCTTTCAGGGGCGGACAAGATGCCCACCCCACACTCAAATTCCTGTCTAGTGGAACGGGCATCTTGCCCGTTGCTGACACCCACCCCACAATCAAATTCCTGTCTAGTGGAACGGGCATCTTGCCCGTTGCTGAGAATGCTGCAAGATATGAGTTAAAACCGATCGCAGCGAATGCAGCAACCCAAAAAGCACAATTGATTCCAGTCTCGCGACGCACAACAGTAGCCATCAGACAACTCAACCAATTGGCAGATTCGATCGACTCTAACGGATTCATGGCTATATCGGGCACTTACAACCCCAACACTTATTATCGGGAACGCGCTTACGTTTCAGGCCAGTACGATCGCGACTACGAAAACTTCAACCTCGGAGGCAAACAAGCAACAGCCTTTAATTCAGTTGTAGCATTTACCAAAGCTCGCAAAATTCCCCTAATTTTCGTTAATTTGCCCCTCACCAACGACTACTTAGACGGAACTCGCCTGTGGGCAGAACAGCAGTTCCGGCAGCGAATGCAGCAACTCTCGCGGCAAAAAGGCTTCGCTTTCCGCGACTTGTCGCAGCGGTGGCCGGGCCGTAACGACTATTTTTTTGACCCCAGCCACCTCAACCGCGTTGGGGCGATCGCAGTTTCTCGCCTGCTCGCGGCCGATTCCAGCATTATCTGGCCGCGGCCCAAATCCAGCCGCAGTGAGGGATAATACCATTTTCGATTTTCGATTTTCCATTGAAGAATTGGGAATGACAGATGATATCAAATCTGCCCTTCATCGGAATTATTCATCTCTCTTCCCTTCCTCTGTATCCTCTGCGTCCTCTGCGGTTTAATCATTCCGATATAACCGGAATTGATATGAGATAAGGGTTTGCAGCTTGCCAAAAATTGGATTACTTTTTGGAATTGCTATAAACCAGAGGCAGAATCTCCGAGGGGAGATGCCCTGCGGCATCGGAATAAGATTTTTCCGAGTACAGTGCGATCGTCCCGGTCGCGGCACTTCAGTCTAAAATCTCATCATCTAAAATCTAAAATCGATGTGCACTGCGATCGTCCCGGTCGCGGCAATTCAGTCTAAAATCTAATCATCTAAAATCCAAAATCTAAAATCTAAAATCGATAGGTTGTGCAACTAAAACAAGTAATTATCGCCCACAAAGCCAGAGATACCCTCAGCCAGCGGTGGGCAGAACAGTGTGCCCGCCAATTAGAAAGTCGCGGGTGTCACGTTTTAATGGGGCCCAGTGGCGCGAAAGATAACCCGTATCCGGTGTTTTTAGCTTCTAGTAACAGCCCAATTGATTTAGCGGTAGTGCTGGGGGGCGACGGTACGGCCCTAGCTGCCGCGCGGAATTTGGCGGCTGACGGCATCCCGATTTTGGCAGCGAATGTGGGGGGACATCTGGGGTTTTTAACCGAGTCTTTTGAGGATTTCCAAAATACTGAGGAGATTTGGGACAGACTTTCGGAAGATAGGTATGCTGTGCAGAAGCGGATGATGTTGCAGGCAACAGTTTTTGAGGGAAACAGAAGCAATCTCGAACCCCAAAGCGATCGATTTTTGGCACTAAATGAAATGTGTGTCAAACCTGCTTCAGCCGATCGAATGCCGAGCTGTATTCTAGAAATGGAAGTTGACGGCGAAGTAGTCGATCAGTATCAAGGCGACGGTTTAATTGTGGCAACTCCCACCGGTTCGACTTGCTACACCGCATCTGCCAACGGGCCGATTATGCACTCGGGAATGGATGCGATCGCAGTTACTCCGATTTGCCCTTTGAGTTTATCCAGTCGGGCGATCGTACTCCCGCCCGGTTCAGTCGTCAGCATTTGGCCTTTAGCAGATTACGAACTCAGTACCAAACTCTGGACAGACGGCATTTTGGGTACTGCAATTTGGCCGGGACAGCGCGTAGACGTGCGGAGGGCAGACTGCGAAGCCAAGTTTATCATTTTGCGGAAAAACTATTCTTATTACAACACTTTGAGGGAAAAACTTCACTGGGCAGGAGCCAGAATTCGCTACAGCAACAATCACCGCAATTAATCCGAATCATCCACCATGAAACTGCATTAACCCCTAGGACACGTAAGCGTGAAAAAACCTGTTAAATCACCAACAATCTAGATACAAAAACCGCCCTCAGCCAACCCATAATCTCTGTACTTTGTTAAGATCGCTCAATATCTTGACAAACAGCCTGATCCATGCAGATTTCCAAAAAATCAACCCGACCTTTCAACCCTCAAGATACATATCCCTGTCCCGTGTGCCGCACCGGTCAAATTTCCACCCTAGCGCTGATGGACGCCCTAGCTTGCAACTTCTGCCAGCACATTTATACCGCAAGCGTTGAAAGACAATCGCTCCAAATGGCCGATCGCCAACCGCCCGTAACTTGGCACTGGAACGGCAAACAGTGGATAGGAGCCCACCTCGAAGGCGTAGAATTCGGATGGCCCTACTTTGCAGCGGCTCTTGGTCTAATTTTCCTTCCCACTACCTTGCTGGGACTTTCAGCTTACTATTTTCCCCCGGTTCCCGGCAGCCGGTTGTCCTGGCTGCCCGTAGCTTGGACAGGCTTAGCTTTTTTGTCGCATTTAGGCATTGTGCTGTGGTTGGTAGGTGAATTTTATCAATTCCCGGTGGTGACTTACTTTAGAGCTTGGGGGCGCAGGATTAGCCGGCGCTAGCTTAAATGCTCTCTAACAGCCGATCGCCCTCCGGCGGGTCACCGACATCGATCCAGGTAAAATTAGAGGCGATCGCAAAACACTCGCCCAAATCCGCACTTAAGCAGCTATAATCGATAGCTATTCTAAATAGTCAGATACAAACGCATTGCGATTTGTGAGGAGACGAATGAACATACTTGGAATCTCGGCGTACTATCACGACAGCGCCGCAGCCTTAATTCGCGATGGAGAAATTATAGCCGCAGCGCAGGAAGAAAGATTTTCCCGCAAAAAGCACGACGCCAGATTTCCCAAGAATGCGATCGCTTATTGCTTGAAAGAAGCGAAAATAGATTTGCGGGAACTCGATCACATAGTCTTTTACGACAAACCTTTAGTCAAATTCGAGCGCCTTCTCGAAACCTATTTAGCCTACGCGCCCCAAGGTTTTCGCTCTTTCCTAACAGCCATGCCGATATGGCTCAAAGAAAAGCTTTACCTCAAAACCATGCTCAAAAGAGAGCTTGCAGAAATGGCCAACTGCAAAACGAATAAACTGCCATCTCTGCTATTTACCGAACACCACCAATCGCACGCAGCATCGGCATTTTTTCCCAGCCCGTTTCAAAAAGCAGCCGTTTTGTGCCTAGACGGCGTGGGCGAGTGGGCCACAACCTCGGTTTGGTTGGGAGACGGGAACGAACTTACACCTCAGTGGGAAATTGATTTTCCCCACTCCTTGGGTTTGCTTTATTCAGCTTTCACCTATTACACCGGCTTCAAAGTCAACTCTGGTGAATACAAACTCATGGGTTTAGCTCCTTACGGCGAACCCAAGTATGTAGACAAAATTCTCAACTATTTAATAGACCTCAAAGATGACGGAACTTTCCGTTTGAACATGGATTATTTCAACTATACTGTTGGCTTAACCATGACAAACAAGAAGTTTGACGAACTGTTTGAAGGGCCGCCGCGTCAAGCTGAAGGAAAATTGACTCAGCGAGAAATGGACATTGCAGCTTCCATTCAAGTTGTTACCGAAGAAGTTGTTTTGCGGCTTTGCAGAACAGTTAAAAAAGAATTGAATGTCGATTATCTTTGTCTTGCCGGCGGCGTTGCTCTCAACTGCGTTGCTAACGGTAGACTCTTGCGGGAAGGTATTTTCAAAGATATTTGGATTCAGCCGGCGGCGGGAGATGCTGGCGGTGCTTTGGGCGCGGCTTTGGCGATTTGGTACCAGTATTGCGAACAAGCTCGCACTGTGAGCGCCAACTCGACAGCAAATAGTATAGAATCCCTCAAGACTGAACTTGTCACTACAAACGCAGCGGTTGAGGAGAGGACTTCCGTTGTCACTACAAATCAAGCGGTGGCAACTGTGGCGAAATCAGTTGCTCATTTAACTTGTCACGATCAAATGCGCGGCTCTTATTTGGGCCCGATGTTTACTGACGCAGAAATTCTCGAATATTTGGATGCTGTCAAAGCCAGCTACCACCGATTGGACGATGCCGAATTAATGCCGCAGTTGGCTGAGATTTTGGAACAGGGAAATGTGGTGGGATGGTTCCAAGGGCGGATGGAATTTGGGCCGCGGGCTCTGGGCGGTCGATCGATCATTGGCGATCCCCGCAGTGCTAAAATGCAGTCCGTGATGAACCTGAAAATTAAATATCGGGAATCATTTCGACCTTTTGCTCCGTCAATCTTAGCTGAGCGAGTTGCGGATTATTTCGAGATTGACCATTCTAGCCCTTATATGCTATTAGTAGCACCTGTCAAAGCCAGTCTCCGTATTCCGATGACTCCCGAACAAGAGCAGTTGTTTGGCATTGAAAAGCTCAACATTCCGCGCTCGGAGATTCCGGCTGTCACTCACGTCGATTACTCGGCTCGCATCCAAACTGTTCACAAAGAAACCAATCCTCGCTACTATGACTTAATTAGTCATTTTGAAGAGCGATCGGGCTGTTCGATTGTGGTAAATACTTCTTTCAACGTCCGAGGCGAACCCATTGTTTGCACTCCAGAGGATGCTTACCGCTGTTTCATGCGAACCGAAATGGACTATCTGGTTTTGGAAAATTACTTGCTTCCCAAGTCCGAACAAATTCCTTGGAAACAAGATGATGCTTGGAAAAATGAATTTGAACTAGATTAGTCATTAGTTATTAGTTATTAGTTATTTGTTGGAACGAATAACTAATAACTAATTCCCAATTCCCAATTCCCAATTCCCAATTTCCCATTTCTAATGAGCGACGAAATTAAAAAACTCGATAAAAAGGGCTTGCGCGATTTCGGGCTGCTAATTGGCAGCTTGATTGCAGTGCTGTTCGGTTTAGCAGTACCTTTACTGCGGCGGCATTCTCTACCTTGGTGGCCTTGGGCAGTCTGCGGAGTGCTAGTGCTGCTAGCATTGGTTGCGCCGAAATCGCTGAATCCCGTTTATCACGCGTGGATGCGCTTTGGACTTATTCTTAACAAGATCGAAACGCCGATCGTCCTAGGGATAGTTTTTTACCTGATAATTTGGCCGATGGGAGTGATCAAAAACATTTTCGGCGAAGATGCGATGCGACGAAAACTCAATCCCAAAATGGATACTTACCGCATCCCAAGTAAAACAAGAACAAAAGTTAGTATGGAGCGTCCTTTCTAAGTGTTTGAAGCAACTTTAGATTTTCTCAAAGATTTGTGGGCGTTTATGAAAGAACGCCAAAAGTATTGGCTGTTGCCGTTAATTGTGACTTTAGTCTTTTTGGGAGCTTTGATTGTATTGAGTCAGGGTTCTGTGATTGCTCCGTTTATTTACACCCTGTTTTGAAAGAATGAGCAAGTTGAAAATTTTGGGTGTCAATTTAGGTTTGACACTCGGCGGTTTATTTATGGGGGTGGTAATTGGTGAAATTGGATTGCGGGCGGCCAAGATTGAAGGCTATCCCAAAATAGGAGATTTGGTAGACTCGGCGCCAACTCATTTCCACACTTCCGATCCGAATTTGGGCTGGAAGCTGAAACCGGGTGCGTCGGGGGAGTGGAATGGGGAAGGTGCGAGTCTTGTGCAGGTGAATAGCGAGGGTTTGCGCGATCGTGAACATACAAAAGCCAAACCTCCAAATACTTTGCGTGTGGCGGTTGTGGGCGATTCTTTCACCGAAGCAATTCACGTACCTGTCGAACAAACTTTCTGGTCGAAATTGGAACGAAAGTTAGGCAACTGCGTGGCCGTTAAGGGACGCAAAAATGTTGAGGTTATCAATTTCGGCGTGCAGGGTTACAGTACTGCTCAAGAATTGATAATGCTGCGAAAAAAAGTGTGGGATTACAGTCCTGATATTGTAATTCTTGCTTTTTTTATTGGCAATGATGTAATAAATAATTCTCCGAAACTGGAATACGATCGCTACCGACCATTTTTTGCTTATGATGCTAGCGGCAAGTTAGTACCGGATATGTCTTTTCGCAATCTGGCGCCGATAGACCGCAACGAAAGAGCAGTTTCCTTCGTAGACAGGATGCCCAGTTTGCTCGTCAACAATTCGCGCATTTTGCAGGTCATTAAAAAGGTAGACTTAGATAGGAAAAAGCGGGAGTTATCCGAGGATTTTACCGAGTTAAGTACGCAAAACTTCAAGGAACCTCAGGATGCAGCTTGGCAAGAGGCTTGGAGGGTGACAGAGGGTTTGATTGTGACGATGCGGAATGAAGTCGTGCAGAAAAATGCTGATTTCTTGGTTGTGACGATCGGCGATGCGATGCAAGTTAGACCGGAAGCCCAGGAGCGAAAAAAATTTATGATAAAAAACAACATTCAGGATTTATTTTATCCCGAGAGGCGGCTGGAAAAATTGGGTGCGCGCGAGGGTTTTCGGGTACTGAATTTATCCGAACAGTTCCAACGTTACACTGAAAAATATCAAGTCTGCGCCCACGGTTTTGAGAATTATGTACCCTGTGGGGGTCACTGGAATGAACTCGGACACCGGCTGGCCAGTATCCTGATCAACCGAAATTTGTGCCAACAATTGAAGCAGTCTCAAGTCCCCAAAAAACAACCGTAATCAGTCAAATTTCATGAAAGATTCAACGGCGCTCGAAAAAGGCAAAAATATATTAATTATAATCGCGGTTAATTTGGCGATCGCCTTTATTTGTCTGGAAGCTTTGTCGCTAGCTTTTTATTATATAAAACAAAAAGAGTTTTTTTATACCAGAACTAAAGGTAAAGAACAAGTAGTAGAAGATATTGAGCGGCTCGGAATTAGAGTAGATGAATCAATTGTAGAAAGACTGCACCCGTTTTTTGGCTACGTGCTGAAACCAGGTGCTTTTACCAATCAAAAATTAAAGTTAAAAGTTAACAAACACGGATTTTTTTCCCTCTACGAATATCCCTTTGTTAAAACCCATAAAAAACAATTTATTATCGGAGTTTTTGGGGGTTCGGTTGCCAACAATTTTGCAGTAGATGAATATAAAAATCAAATATTGTCTAAAAAATTGCAGATTTATCCAGAATTTGCCGAGCGCGAAATTGTGGTGTTAAATTTTGGCAATGGCGGCTACAAACAGCCCCAACAATTATTAATTGTAAATTACTTTCTGGCTTTGGGTCAAGAGTTAGATTTAGTCATCAATATTGACGGTTTTAACGAAGTAGCATTGTCAAATTTAAACAACAAAGCCGAAGTAGAAATAGGAATGCCCAGCCTTCAGCACATACAGCCTCTGACGGGTTTAGCCAACAACAACTTGCCGCCGGAAGCGATGAGTTCGATCGTGGAAATTAACGAAACCAAAAAAGAGTTGAAAGCAGGTATTGACAAATTGCAAACTTGTCAGCTTGCTTTGTGTCACGCTGTTACCTCGCTACAGGTGAAACAATTAGTCAACAATTACCAGCAAGCCGTTGTAAAGTACGATACGCAAGTCAAACAATCCAACTCAGACACGGCGAATAGCAGTATAGTGTACATTCCCAAAGCTGACTCTGTTTTCGAGGATGCCGCTGCTTTTGACAAAATAGCATCGATGTGGTACCAATCGTCGATCGCGATGAATCAAATTTTATCAAGTAGAAAGATTAAGTATTTTCACTTTATCCAGCCCAACCAGTATTATCCCACTAAGCGAGCGTTTACCGCCAAGGAAAAGGAAATCGCGATTAACAAAGAGAGTCCTTACATTGAAGGGGTAAAAAAAGGTTATCCGGTGCTTTTGTCCAAAGTGGATGATTTGCAAAAAGCTGGGGTTAATATTTTTAGCGCAGTGAATATTTTAGACAATACAAAAGAGACGGTTTACAAAGATGCCTGCTGCCACTATAATTCAGTGGGAGAAGAAGTATTGGCAAATTATGTTTCCAGTTCTATTATTAAAGTAGTCAGGGAGTCGAAATAGAGGTTTATGAAAGATTTAAAAGTCCTCAACAAAGGACAAGAATTTCTAAAAATTGCTTTGATTAACTTAGCGCTTTTACTGGTTTTCCTGGAACTTGGTTCCTTGGGATGGTATTTTGTCAAGCACAAGCAATTTTTCTATAATAGAGAAAAGCCGCAAGATAAGTGGGCTTTAGGAATTAATTTAGAAGGAGTGCGGCTGAACGAGTCTATTGTCGAAAGATTTCATCCTTTTTTTGGATTTATTCAAAAACCAGGTCCCGACTTTCGCCCCGGTTTTAAAACTAACAACTATGGGTTTATCTCACCTTACAATTACCCTTTCAAAAAGACTAAACCAAATCAATTTGTTATCGGAGTATTCGGCGGTTCAGTGGCTTCTGGTTATGCAATATTTGAAGTTCAAAATCAAATTCTCCCTCAATACCTCAAACAGTTGCCGGGTTTGAAAGATAAAGAATTCATTATTTTATCTTTCGCCACGGGAGGCTATAAACAGCCACAACAGTTATTGGTTTTAAACTACTTTTTGGCTTTAGGTCAAGAATTAGATATGGTTGTCAATATAGATGGTTTTAATGATGTAGCACTTTCTAATTTAAACAATAAAAATAAAGTCGATTTGGCGATGCCAAGCATTCAGCATATTTGGCCGCTGGCTAACTTCGCGAATAATAGCCTTTCTACTAAGGCTATGGAAGCAACCCTCAGAATTCAAGAAAATAAAACTAGGATTAATCAGGGTTTGTCAAGTTTGCAAAACTGCTCTTTAGCTGCGTGCAATGCTTTGACTTCTGTTTACGTTCAACATCTAGTAAATAACTATAAAACCGATCTTCTTAAGTTTGAAGAAGAACGGACTAAACAACAAAAAGATGACAGTGCCAGCGTTATTTATATCAATACTAATAAGTCGGTTTTACAGGATTCAGTAGCTTTTGAAGAAATGGCACGGAATTGGGCAAAAAGTTCAATTTTTATGCACAAAGTCCTGTCTGCTAGTAATGTACCTTATTTTCATGTTCTTCAGCCTAATCAATATTATCAGACCAAAAGGGTGTTTGGTGAAGCAGAAAAGCAGATTGCTTTTAACAAGGAGACTCCTTATGCTAAATCTGTACAAATTGGATATCCGGCTCTTTTCAAAAAGTTTCCGAATTTGGAAAAAAATAATATTAATATATTGAATGCTGTAAATGTATTTGACAAGAATAAAGAGGCTGTTTATGTAGATAGCTGCTGCCACTACAATCAAGCTGGAGAGGAGATTTTCAGCAATTATGTAGGTCGTTCTATTCTGGAATCTTTGCGGAAAGATGAGGCTAGAAGCAAAAAGAAGTAGCTCTGAAATATCCACTGAATGGTTGATGTAGGGTGCGCCTAGCGCACCTTACCGCTGAGTTTAAATTTTAGGTGTTTGGTTGGGTTCTAGGTCGATCGCCCGCTGAGTCGATCGGCATTACCAATATCTTATCAACTCGGTTGCCGTCCATATCGACTACTTCCACGCGCAAACCGTTCCACTCAAAATGCTCGGCTGCTGTGGGAATTTTGCCCAAATTTGTAATCACAAAACCGCCCATTGTGTGATAACTTCCTTTGTGTTCTGCTGACTCTTCGATTCCAAACAGCTCAAAAAAATCTTCGACTGCTAGCATTCCGTCTAACAGCCAAGAACCGTCTTCGCGCTGCACGGCTTCCGGCTCGTCAGCATCTTCAATCGAGGGAAAGTCGCCAACGAGTTCGACTAAAATGTCGTTGACTGTAACCAATCCTTGAATGACGCCGTATTCGTCTACCACCAAGGCAATTTGATTGCTAGATTGCTTGAAAAGCTCTAATACTTTTAACCCCCGCGTGCTTTCCGGTACAAATAAAGGCCGCCGTAAAGAGGCGCTTAAATCGAGGGGTTGACCGGTTAAAGTCCTCGACAGCATATCTGTAACGTGTACTAAACCGAGCACGTTGTCGAGGCCTCCTTGACACACTGGAAACCGAGAATGACCGCTGCCGAGCATTTTTTGGCGGTTTTCTTCTACTGAGTCGTCGAGGTCGAGCCAGGTAAGATCGGGACGCGGGGTCATTAAGGCGCTGACTCGCCGATCGCCCAAACGAAAGACTCTTTCTACCATGTCTTGTTCGGCTTCTTCAAAGGTTCCGGCTTCTGTCCCTTGCTCTATTAAAACTTTAATTTCTTCCTCTGTAACTTGCGGTTCTGTTGAAGGCACAATCCCCATGATCCGCATCACTAAGTCAGTGGAATGACTTAACAGATAAACCGCAGGAGCGCCAATTTTTGAGAGCATTCGCATGGGAATTGCTACGCTAGAAGCGATCGGCTCCGGGTTGTTGAGCGCTAGCCGCTTCGGCACGAGTTCGCCGATAATTAAGGTCAGATAAGTGATGGTTAAAACTGCTACTACTGAGGCGATCGTCTTAGAGTAGGGCGCGAGGACAGGAATCAGGTTCAACAAAGGCTCTACTCTTCTAGAAATCGTCGTTTCTCCAAAAGCGCCCGACAGAATGGCCAGCATCGTAATCCCGATTTGAACTGTCGGTAAGAACTGATTGGGGGCATTAGCCAGATCCAAGGCTACGCGGGCATTGGTTGAACCTTGGTTGGCCATCTGTTGCAGTCTCACCTTCCGTACAGAGATGATGGCCATCTCTGACATCACAAACAAGCCATTGAGGAAAATTAGCAGGAGAACAATCAGAATATCGGTACTTGGGGACATTTCTAAAATTTTCGGTAGTAACGGCTAAGCGCTCTGCCCGGTTAAAGGAGAAGCCTGCAAGCTGCGAATCTCGATCGCAAAAGCGAAATTTTTTCTAAACCTGTCACTAGATTAACGTCCCGGGCTCGATCGCGATCGCAGGATCGAGATATTAAAGCAGAAATCTATCTCCAGTTAAGTTCCAAGGCGTCAAGAGCAGAGCGGCACAATCATGGATGTTTGTCGTACAATCTCCTTAACAGGCAAAGGGAAAGAGCCTTCGCCGATCGGGGATTAAAATTAAAAGCGCATGACTTTCTCTTCAATAATTCGTACCCTGGGGCGATCGCCCCTAGCCACAGAACTCCTCAACAAGCTCAAGCGCCATCGCTGCTTGCAACTCAACGGCATCGCTCGCTTGCCCAAAGGTTTAGTAGCTTCCGCCCTCGCACAGCAAGAAGGGCGGAGTTTACTGGTAGTGACGGCCACTCTAGAAGAAGCGGGCCGCTGGGTGGCAGGGCTGGAAGCTATGGGCTGGCAGACTGTGCATTTTTACCCAACTTCGGAGGCTTCGCCCTACGAGCTATCTTACTCCGACGAGAACGAAATGACTTGGGGACAAATGCAGGTGCTGGCGGATTTGGTCGAGAAACGAGAAACAAACGCTAATTCTAAGCCGATCGCGATTGTAGCTACCGAAAGAGCTCTCCAGTCTCACTTGCCGCCACCTGCTGTTTTTGAACCCTACTGTCTGACGCTGAAGCGAGGTGCGGTTCAAGACTCGAAGATACTTGACCGCCAACTGGTGTCGATGGGGTACGATCGGGTGGCTCTGGTGGAAATGGAGGGTCAGTGGAGCCGTCGCGGTGATATTGTCGATGTGTTTCCGGTGGCGGCTGAGTTGCCGGTGCGGCTGGAGTGGTTTGGGGATGATTTGGAGCAAATTCGGGAGTTCGATCCGTCTTCGCAGCGATCGCTCGATAAGGTCGAGCGATTAGTTTTAACTCCTACTAATTTTAACACAATTATTAAAGCAGTTTTATCTGAAAAAAAGCTTGACGCAATCAACCACCTAGGCTCTTTCGACCCCGAAAATGAAGCGGAAAATGAAGGGGAAAAATTTGTCCGCAGGCTGTTGGGTTTAGCGTTCGAGCAACCTGCATCTTTGTTGGATTATTTGACAGAAAATACTTTAGTTGTTATTGACGAACCCCAAGGGTGCGAAGCTCACAGCGACCGCTGGTTTGAGAATGCACAGGAACAGTGGAATAATTGCAATCGGGAATCGGCAGTTGCTGGTGAGGCAACAGAAAAATTGCCAATTGCTAATTTGAAAGTTCCGAAAATTCACCGTACTTTTGCTGAATCAATGGCAGATGTCGCAGCTTTCGACAGGCTAGAACTTTCAGAATTGGCAGAAGATTCTACTGCTAAAAAATTTCAAAGCTCTGCGGAGATCGACCAGCTAGCGCCTGCGATTAATTTGGCCAGCAGGCCTGTGCCGGTGATGCCTCACCAATTTGCGAAGCTGTCTCAAATGCTCAGGGAAGAGCGCGATCGGGGTTTTACCATTTTTCTGGTTTCTGCTCAACCGAGTCGATCGGTTTCTCTGCTTTCGGAACACGACTGTCCGGCTCAGTTTGTGGTGAATCCGCGCGATTATTTGGCGATCGACAAGTTGCAATTGCAGCACATTCCGGTTGCTTTGAAGTACAGCGGGCTGGCAGAATTGGAAGGGTTTATTCTGCCGACTTTTCGGATTGTTTTAATTACCGATCGGGAATTTTACGGTCAGCATTCTCTTGCTACTTTTAGCTACGTCCGCAAGCGCCGTCGCGCTGCTTCTAAGCAAGTAGACCCGAATAAATTAAGCCCGGGTGATTATGTGGTTCACCGCCAGCATGGAGTGGGTAAATTTATCAAGTTGGAACGTTTGACGATCGATCGCGAAACTCGCGAATATTTGCTGATTCAATACGCTGACGGTACTCTGAGAGTGGCGGCAGATCAGTTAGGGGCTTTGTCGAGGTTTCGGACTGTAGGCGATAAAGTACCGGATCTAAACAAGCTGACAGGCCAAACTTGGGAAAAAACTAAAACAAAGGTTCGCAAAGCTGTTAAGAAATTGGCAGTGGATTTGCTGAATCTTTATGCTAAAAGAGCTAAACAAACAGGTTACGCTTTTCCTCCTGATATGCCTTGGCAACAAGAATTGGAGGATTCTTTTCCTTACCAGCCAACCCCGGATCAGTTGAAGGCAACTCAGGATGTGAAACGCGACATGGAGGGCGATCGACCGATGGATCGCTTGGTCTGCGGCGATGTGGGTTTTGGCAAGACAGAAGTTGCTCTGAGAGCGATTTTTAAGGCGGTTACGGCGGGCAAGCAGGTGGCTTTGCTCGCGCCGACGACGATTTTGACCCAACAGCACTATCACACGCTCTCAGAGCGTTTTTCCCCTTATCCGATCGAAGTTGGTTTGCTAAATCGCTTTCGCACTGAAACCGAGCGCCGGGAGATTCACAAGCGTTTGGCGACTGGGGAATTAGATGTGATTGTCGGTACTCAAGCTGTTTTGAGCAAAGCCATTAAATTTCGGGATTTGGGCTTGTTGGTGGTGGATGAAGAACAGCGGTTTGGAGTTAAGCAAAAGGAAGCGATTAAAGCTCTCAAAACAGAGGTAGATGTTCTGACTCTGACAGCAACGCCGATTCCCCGGACTTTGTATATGTCGCTGTCGGGGATTCGCGAGATGAGTTTGATTTCGACTCCGCCTCCCAGCAGGCGCCCGATTCAGACGCATTTGGCTCCCTATAACCCGGAAGTGGTGCGATCGGCAATTCGTCAAGAATTGGACAGGGGCGGTCAGGTTTTTTACGTGGTGCCGCGGATTGAGGGGATTGATGAGTTGGCCGCTCAGTTGCAGGAGATGGTACCGTCTGCCAGAATTGCGATCGCCCACGGTCAAATGGATGCTTCGGAATTAGAATCGGTCATGCTGACTTTCAGTGCGGCAGATTTCGATATTTTGGTGTGTACGACGATTATTGAGTCGGGTTTGGATATTCCGCGAGTCAATACTATTTTAATTGAAGACGCGCAGAAGTTTGGTTTGGGTCAGCTTTACCAGTTGCGGGGACGGGTGGGACGCGCGGGGATTCAAGCTCACGCTTGGCTGTTTTATCCCAAGCAGAATAAGCTGTCTGATGCTGCAAGGCAGCGGCTGCGGGCAATTCAAGAGTTTGCCCAGTTGGGTTCGGGCTATCAGTTGGCTGTCCGAGATATGGAAATTCGCGGTTCGGGTGATGTTTTGGGTACTGAACAATCTGGTCAAATGGAGGCGATCGGTTTTGATTTGTATGCTGAAATGTTAGAGGAGGCTATTCGGGAAATTAAGGGTCAGGAAATTCCGAAAGTGGAGGACGCGCAAATTGACCTAACTTTGACGGCGTTTATTCCTGCCGATTACATCGCAGATTTGGATCAAAAGATGAGCGCTTACCGCTCTGTGGCTTCTGCTAATACCCCTGAAGAATTACAGCAGATTCAGGCTGATTGGTGCGATCGTTATGGGCCAATTCCTCTTCCAGCCCAGCAACTTATCCGTGTGGTAGAACTCAAACAAATCGCTAAAAAAATCGGTTTTTCTCGGATAAAACCGGAGAATAAGCAGCACATAGTTTTGGAAACAGCTATGGAAGAACCTGCTTGGAATTTGCTCAAGGCTAATTTGCCGGAACATTTGCGCTCTCGTTTTGTCTACAGCAAGGGGAAGGTTACTATTCGGGGTATGGCGGTTTTGACGGCCCAAAAGCAATTGGATAATTTGATTGATTGGCTGGGTAAAATGCAGGGCGCTTTGCCGGAAGCAAATCTTTGATTTTAATATATAATCCCCCAATGTCGCGCACCGCCGAAACCACAGAATAATACCGATGGAACCAGAAAAAATATTACTGCTGTTTTCATGATGGTTTTAGCGACAGAAAGGATTAAAATCGTGAAAATGTTAGTGAGTATTTTTTTGGCGATCGCCCTACTGCAAGGAGTGCCTATGGCGGTTAAATCTCAAGAAATAATTGACCCGATCGACCGGGTTGTGAGCGCAGGATTGATGAATAAAGATGCCAGTGGCAACTTTAATGCTGAGGGCCTTGTCAGTCGCGCCGATTTGGCGATGATTTTAGTGAAAACTTTTGGTTTGGAACGGCGAAAAACAGCTCAGAAACCCGATATGGAATTGCCGGACGTACCGAAGAGTTATTGGGCTTACAGTGCGATTCAAACTGTTTTGAAAACGGGAACGATGAGTGGATATCGCGACGGAATGTTTTTCCCAAATCAAAGGGTGAGTCGCGCTGAAGCTTTGGCGATTTTTGCTCAAGCTTACGGGGTTTTTCAGTTTCCCGAACCCAGCATTTCCGAAATTTTAGCTAAGTATCCCGATGCAGGCGACATTCCTAGTTGGGCTAGAAAGTCTTTGGCTACTGCACTTTATGAAGGGTTTGTTAATGTTGATATCGCAACTAATAAGATTAATCCTTTGAAGCCGATGACTCGCTGGGATATCGCTTACGCTTTGAGCAAGTATTTGGAGCGGCAGGTAAGGCCCACTTCTTTGCCTGTCCCGGACGAGCAGCCTCCCGATCGCGGCGTGGGAAGGTGATAGTGTTGAGTTGTGAGTTAAAAAGTCGATCGCCCGCCATGCAAAATCCCGGAGATTTGGTGACTGTAAAAGCAGCCATCAAACCCCCAGGATTTAAAGTTTTCCTCTTAAACGAGGCTCAAATTATCCTCAGTGAGCTTTAACTCAATCAGCAGTAGCCAATTCGGTACTGCCACCGCCGCGCTTCCGCGTCAGGGTATTGAAAAGCATCTGACCAACTGCTTTAATCAAATTGCCTTCTAACTCCATGAACATCTTCATGTTCATGCCAAAAGCTGCATTAGCTTCGTCAACAATTCGCTCTGCTGTTGCTTCGTCAATCGGCAGTTCATTCATTGCCTGACGGTAGTTAGCTTTGAACTCTTTTTCATCAGGAATATCCTGGAATTCATAGAAAGCAGTGCCTTCTCCCTCGGAAAGATTCATCCCGCGCTGGGCAATTCCCTTCAGGATTTGTCCGCCGGATAAATCGCCAAGGTAGCGAGTGTAAGAGTGAGCTACTAACAGTTCCGGTGCGGTCGCCGAAATCTCGCGAATTCGCTCCACATAAGCTTTAGCTGCGGCTGACGGAGCTACTTGTTCGCGCCAATTCGCACCGTAGTAGTAAAATAAATCTTGCTCTAAGCTTTGTTTCCGATTCAACTCAGAAAAGTAAATTTTTGAAACAACCGGATGCTGCTTTTGGCGTTCCATTTCCTCTTCCATTGCCGAGTAGACAAAGTAGAGGTTTCCTACTAACTTCCGGTAAGAAGTTTTTTCTACAACGCCTTTTAAAAAACACTTGACAAAACCGACGTTTTCTGCCATTGTGTGGGACTTTTTCGTTCCCTCACGCAATTTGGTCGCTAAATTGATGCTCATGCTATATTGTCCAACCTTCTATTTTTGTGGTCGCTGATGGATGCGCCAAAAATCTAAAATTTACCTAAGCATTTACCTTAGATCGATTTGATGAGAGATTGTATTAATTTTTATAACAAAACCTAGAGAAATCAAACGGCCCTGATGCGCGATCGCCCGAAAGGGCAGAAGGCATCAGGGCCGCAAAAGTTTAGTCATTAGTCCTCAGCTATTAGCTGTTAGCTAACCACTGACGACTAATGGCTAATTTAGATGTCCAAGTCGAGGAGGTTGAGTTTGGGGCCGTAGGTTTCGATGAATTCGCGGCGGGGGGCGACACGATCGCCCATTAAGATCGTAAAGATGCGATCTGCCTCAGCAGCGTCTTCAATCTCCACCCGTTTCAGCGTCCGAGTTTCTGGGTTCATCGTTGTATCCCACAACTGTGTCGGCATCATTTCACCCAAACCTTTGAACCGCTGGATCGTGTAATTAGCATTCGCCGGAAATTCATTGCGGACGAGATTGTTCATTTCGCGATCGCTGTAACAGTAATAATGATTCCGTCCCCGTTCCACTTTATAGAGAGGAGGACAAGCAATATAGATGTAACCTTGTTCTACAAGTGCGCGCTGATAGCGGTAGAAGAAAGTCAACAACAGCGTGCGGATGTGAGCACCATCTACGTCAGCGTCAGTCATAATTACGATGTGGTGATACCGCAATTGACCCGGATCGAATTCTTCGCCTTTGATGCCCAAACCCAGGGCTGTAATTAACGATTGAATTTCGTTATTTTTGTAGATTTTGGCATCGTCTGTTTTCTCAATGTTGAGAATTTTACCGCGCAAAGGCAGGATTGCTTGGAATTGGCGATCGCGGCCTTGTTTGGCAGATCCGCCTGCAGAATCCCCTTCCACCAGGTAGATCTCAGACAGGGCGGGGTCTCTGGAGCTACAGTCCGCTAATTTTCCAGGCAAAGGAGACGATTCTAAGACTGATTTTCGGCGCACTAAATCGCGGGCACGGCGGGCGGCTTCAGCGGCCTTAAATGCCTGAATTGCTTTTTCCAAAATAGCGTCAGCTACTTGGGGGCGAAACTCTAAATATTCTGTCAATACTTCGCCTACCAAGGAATCGACAATTCCCCGAACTTCTGTATTTCCTAGCTTAGTTTTAGTTTGGCCTTCAAATTCCGGGTCTGGGACTTTGACCGAAATCACTGCTGTCAAACCTTCCCGAACGTTTTCGCCGGCGAGGTTGGGCTCGTTTTCTTTGATTTTGTTGCGCTTGCGGGCGATCGAATTCATCGTCCGCGTCAAAACAGCCTTCAAACCTTCTAAGTGCGTGCCTCCGTCGATCGTCCGAATGTTGTTAGCAAAACCGAGAACGTTGTCACTAAAAGCATCGACGCACCACTGCAAAGCCACTTCTATCTGCACGTTATTGCGTTCTCCTTGCACGTAGATCACTTCTTCGTGCAGAGGCTGCTTTTCGCGGTTCATGTAGGCGATATATTCCTTGATTCCGCCCTCGTAACAGTATGTTTCGATGCGAGGTTCGCTACTTTTGAGCAGTTCCAAACGGTGGTCGCTAAAGGTAATTCTCACGCCCGCATTCAAGTAACCCAATTCTCGCAAGCGCCCCGCGAGTATAGTGTAATCAAATTCAATGCCAGTGCTAAATATTTGAGTATCTGGCAAGAAAGAAACTGAAGTGCCGGTGCGAGTGCCTTTGTTGGGCTTGGCATTAAGTTCAGTAACTGGATTGCCTCTTTCGTAGCGCTGTAAATATTCTTTTTGGTCGCGCCAAACTGTCACTTCTACCCACTCGGACAGCGCGTTAACAACAGAAATACCTACACCGTGCAATCCTCCAGAAACCTTGTAGCCACCACCGCCAAATTTACCGCCAGCGTGGAGTACAGTCATTACTGTTTCTATTCCCGATTTGCCAGTCTTGGCAACGATGCCGGTGGGAATACCCCGACCGTCGTCTGTCACGGTAACGGAACCGTCGGCGTTGATGTCAATCTCGATGTGAGTGCAGTGGCCAGCCAGCGCCTCATCAATGGAATTGTCCACAACCTCGTAAACTAGATGGTGGAGTCCTCGCGGGCCGGTGGTACCGATGTACATCCCCGGTCGTTTACGGACTGCTTCGAGACCTTCGAGAACTTGAATCTGGTCGGCGCTGTAGCTGCTGGTCATACAAAAATAGCTCCAATAATGAGGCCTAAAGCCCCGAAAGCTTCTAAAATGGGAAAACTCCTAAAATTATAGCACAAAACCGTTAAAGGCGATGCTAGGGCTTTCTGAAGGGAAATTTATCGGGGGGAGGGAGGGGAATAGTTTTGAGATTACTTAGCGACTGCCCGGCCCGATCGCGGTGAATCAGTGAATGGACAGAGGGGAAAGCATGGAGAGGAGAGGATTTGAGAGTTTTTATAGGGAAATGTGCGACAGCTTATGCCTAAATTAATTACGATTTGCGGGGCGACGGCGACGGGGAAGTCTGGAGTGGCTTTGGCTTTGGCGGGGCGACTGCAATCCTCGATCCTGAGTGCGGACTCCCGTCAAGTGTACCGCGAATTTGACATCGGAACAGCAAAACCGACGGCGGTCGATCGCACCTGTGTACCGCATCACTTAATTGACATTTGCGATCCGACGGAAACGCTGACAGTCGCAGATTACCAGCAACAAGCTCAAAAATTAATTGCTGCTGTCGATTTTCCTCTGTCTCCTCCTGTGTTATTGGTTGGAGGGACGGGCTTATATATTAAATCGATCGTGCGCGGTTTAAAAATTCCCAGGGTAGCACCGATGCCCGAATTGCGATCGCAACTTGCGGAGCTCGGACAATCTCAATGTTACGCCATGTTGCAGCAGGTCGATCGCTCTGCCGCTGAGAAAATTCACGTCAATGACCCAGTAAGAACTTTGAGGGCATTAGAAGTATTTTATGTCACCGGTCGCTCTATTTCCGAGCAGCAGGGCGAAAATCCTCCCAATTATCCTATTTTACAAATAGGGTTGGATTGCGCGATCGATGTTTTGGTCGATCGGATCAAACAGCGCACCGAACAAATGCTAGAACGCGGTTGGATTGCTGAAGTAGAATATTTGTGTAAAAAATACGGCTGCGACTTGCCACTGTTGAACACGCTGGGCTATCAGGAAATCAAACAATATTTGGCGGGCGACATTAAGCTTGAAGAAGCCAAAGAATTAACTATTTTGCACACGCGGCAATTTGCGAAGAGACAGCGAACTTGGTTTCGAGCCTATCCTGAAATTGAATGGTTTGATGTTAGCGAACCAGATTTATTGGAGCGAGTTTGGCAGAGAGTTGAAGAGTTTGAGGGACGCAGATCAAGACTGATGTAATCTCAATTGATTGAATAGTCTCTCAATTAGAGTAAGGATGAATCGTGAAGCGAACAAGAAATATTTTTTTTAATGAATTACAGAAAAAACCGAGGGTACAGAAAAAGAGAAAAGATAGAAATTAATAGGGTCACCGGAATTCAGGAGTAATTAGTTGTCTTAATTTAGTTTTCTGGACTGTCAACAAGCGTGGAGGAACAGGCTTGTCGGCCTGTTCCTCAAATTACATCTCGCGTACTTAATTAACTGTACAAACTAGCTACATATTCGCCGTAACCGTTATAGGGCAAAGTTGGGCGAGTTTCCCACGACCAACTGTTACCGGGACCGACTATCCGTTCGCTGGCCTGCGACCATCTGGGGTGCGGCTTGTCGGGTTCGACATTTGCTTCAAAAGCGTATTCGTTGGGGCCGATTGTATTCCAAAAAGTGGCGGGCTGTTGTTCGACAAATTCAATTTTTACAATCGACTTTGCGCCCTTAAAACCGTACTTCCAAGGAATCACTTGCCGCAACGGCGCACCATTTTGTTTTGGTAGCCTTCGGCCATACAAGCCTGTGGCAAAAAATGCTAAATCGTTGGCCATTTCTTCAATTCGCAGACCTTCGGTATAAGGCCAAGGATAAAATTGCGACATCAAACCGGGGCCGGGAGTAATTTTGGGGTCGTAAAATGAGGTGAAGCGAACGAATTTAGCCTTTGATTGCGGTTCGACATCAGCCATCAGTAATTTCATGGGAAACCCGACCCAAGGAACTACCATCGCCCAGGCTTCTACGCAGCGAAATCGATAAACTCGTTCTTCGATAGGAAATTTTTTGTAGAGGTCGTCAATATCATAAGTGCGGGGATTTTTTACTAAACCGCCTACTTCTACTTTCCAGTTTTCTGTTGGCAAAGCTTGAGCGGCTTGCCAAATAGATTTTGTACCGCCGTATTCGTAAAAATTGTTGTATTTTGTAGCTAAGGCTTCCTGGGTAATCGCTCGATCGACTTTTGCAAAGGCGGGATTCCGGCTCAATTCCGAATATGCTTGGGTTGAGCTTTGATCCAGAGCAGTTTTTGAGCTAGCATTGCTTTGGCAGCCGGTCAGCGGCAGCAGCGAAGCAGTCACGCCGGCGCCAATTAAATTTGTCATGAAGCGGCGGCGGTTGAGAAATGCTGTTTCTGGGGTAATTTGGGGTTCGAGAATTTCCCAAGGTTTGGGAACGCGAATTAACGGCATAAGTAATAGTTAAAAGTTAGTAGTTAGTTTGGCAAAAGTTGCCTAAGTTTTAATCTGTTAGTCGATTTGAGATTGGAGATTTGAGGTTTGAGATTGACTCCCTAGAACAAACAATTGCGGATATTTGGCAATGCCTCGCGATTGCTTTGGCAATGCTTGCGATCGCACTGAAAGTATTCGCCATGACAGTATAACGTAATTCGGTAACAGCAAATCCCGCCGATCGCTCGAATGAACTCGGTACGATCGACCTATTAAACCTCGCTCGCAGGAAAGTCAGCAATTATTTACGCGCGATCGACCCAAGCAATTGTGGCGAAAATCTGGGAAACAATTATCATAAAGCAAAGATTCCAATTATTTAATTTGTCCACAGGAAGCGGCACGCACCGCCCCGCTTTCCTCCCCCACCAACCAGTATGTCGGACGGGGGTCTCCAGCGGAAAGACAAATGAGTTACTGCACCAATCCCCATTGCCAGAATCCCCAAAATCTCGATCGCGCGACAGTCTGCAAAAGTTGCGAGTCGAACTTGCTGCTAAAAGGCCGCTACCGAGTCTTTCACACCCTCGGTCAAAGTCTCACTTGCCGCACCTTCTTAGCAGTCGATGAAGACCAACCTTCGCAACCCCGCTGCGTCATTCAACAGTTCTGCGGCTCAGCAGCAGCCGCAGACGGTGGCACACACCAAAACCGGACATTTCGCGGCTCGGCCTCAGTTCTCGACGAGTTGGGGAAACATCCGCAAATACCGAAACTGCTGGCATCTTTTGAACTCGAAGGCTGCCAGTATTTAGTGCAAGAATACATCGAAGGCCGCAATTTAGCCGATCGGCTTTCAGAAAAAGGTGTTGTTAAAGAAATTCAAATTTGGTATCTGCTGAGCGAATTGTTGCCAGTCCTGCAATTTGTTCACGAACATCAACTGATTCACGGAGATATCAAACCGTCGAATATTATTCACCGCAAAACTCCCCAAGCATCCCCAGCTTTGGCATGGAAAGAGGATTTACATTCCGTGTCCCAAGAAAGTGCCTCGGGGCTAGTTTTAGTCGATTTCGGCGCGGCAATTCCGGCAAACAGCGGGCCGCTGAAAATAGAAACCGTGACAGGTTCTGCCGAATACGCGGCCCCGGAACAAATTAAAGGTCAAGCGATTAAGAGCAGCGACATCTACAGTTTGGGCCTCACTTGCATTCACTTGTTAACGGGAATGTCGCCCTTTGATTTGTTTGACATCAAAGCCGAAAGTTGGGCCTGGAGGCATTATTTGAAAGTACCAGTTTCGGGGCGACTTGGCCGCATTCTGGATAAAATGGTGCAGCGAGAACCATCAAAACGCTATGGATCGACCGAGGCAATTCTCACAGACATGAAATACGGCCCGGCACCGGTAGACGTGATTCTCAGCAAACCCAAGTGGACTTTAGCGATGTGGGGAGCAAGTGCGGTTGCCCTGCTGTTCGTAGTGCTGGGTATTCGCTTGCCATCTCCAGCACCGCAGGCTTTCACTTCTTCTGAACCTGTTTCTAGCATTCCCGAAATTCGGTTCAATCCGCCCCCGATGCAGGATTTCAACGGTGACGCCTCGCAGTCCCTGCCTGCAGTGCGGACTCTGGCGGAGCGAGACAAAAACCCGGTTTGGGCGGTAGCAGTCGCTCCCAACGGCCGCGTGATAGTCAGCGGGAACAACGACGGTACAATTCACCTGCTGCACAAGCGTCGCGGCAAGCTACTCAAGGTTTTAGCAGGACATTTGGGGCCTGTGTGGTCGGTGGCCGTCAGTCCCGACGGCAGGACGATCGCCAGCGGCAGCGCTGACGGTACGATTAAATTGTGGAATTTCTATTCTGGCAAGTTAATTCGGACTTTGGACGGACACACAGACGGCGTGTTCTCGGTGGTTTTCAGTCCAGACGGCGAAGCCATCGCCAGCGTCGGTAAGGATAATACTTTGAAGCTGTGGCAAGTCGAAGACGGTGCCGAGTTGGAAACTCTCCAAGGGGTTTTTGACCAGGTGCATTCGGTGGCTTTCAGTCCCTATAAAGACACTCTCTTTACTGGCAACGGCGACGGTACTATCAAGCTGTGGAATTGGAAGACTGGGGAATTCCAAGCCACTCTCACGGGTCATTTTGATGCTGTTTCGGCTCTTACTGTCAGCCCTGACGGTAAAATTTTGGGCAGTGGGGGCTGGGACAATACGGTGAGGATTTGGGATATCACCAAGGAACACTGGTCCGCACCCTCGGGTGAAGTGATTTTTAACGGTCATGCCGATCGAATTCAGTCTCTAGCTTTCAGTCCAGACGGAGACAAACTCGCTAGCGCCGATTTGAGCGGGACTATCAAGCTGTGGCACATGAGTTCGGGTGAAATCGCCGGCACGCTGAAGGGTCATTCTACTTGGGTGGAATTGGCTTTTAATCCTCAAGACAAAACTCTGATCAGTGGCAGTTTTGACGACACGATTAAGGTATGGCGGCTGTCTCCTTGATTTGTTTGGTTGTCCGCCCCATCAAAGTTGAAGAATCCCCAGCCAAATCAAAGATTTTGGTTGAGGATTCTTAAACTCGGCGATTGAAAGAGACTGTTGGCGATTTCGCAGAGGGTGTTACCCCCCACCTCGGGAACGCAGCATTTGCGTTCGCTCTTGGTAGTTAACAGCTATATGGTCAATTAGACATTTACATCCCGATCTACCATTTTTAGGGATAAGTGGTGAAACCCCTGGTTGATTAACCAACAGTCTCTTGACATCGCTGCTATACAAACGAAGTCCACTGCAAGCTGACTGAAGTATATCTTTAGGCAATGCCGCCGTTAACGCGGATATTTTGTCCGGTAATCCAGCGGGCTTGTTCGCTGCACAAAAAAGCCGTCACATCGGCAATATCTTCAACTTTTCCAAGTCTTCCCAAAGCAGCCATTTGAGTAAATCTTTGTATTTGTTCAGCAGTTTTGCCAACAGTGAAGAGTTCTGTATCCGTTGGGCCCGGAGAAATGACATTGACTGTAATTTGGCGATCGCCCAATTCCTTAGCCAGCGATCGAGTTAGCTGTTCTACCGCGCCTTTTGTCGCCACATAAGCCCCATAAGTTGGCAGTAGCATCGCCGTTGTCGAACTGGAAAAATTAACAATTCTTCCTCCCTCCGCCATGCGTTTAGCAGCTTCTTGACAAGCAAAAAACGTGCCTTTGACGTTAATTGCAAACAGATTATCAAACTCTGCTTCGGTAACTTCCGCTAGAGGTTTGTAAAGAATTACTCCTGCATTATTGACTAAAATATCGACTTGTGAATAGGTTTCCAGAGTGCGATCGAACAAATCGCGAATTTCTGCGGTTTTGCTGACATCGGCTTGCACGGCTAATGCTTTGCCGCCTGCTGCTTCAATCGCTGACACAACATCTTTCGCCTGATCTGCGCCTCTGGCGTAGTTGATGACCACTGATGCCCCTTCTTGGGATAATCGCAGGGCGATCGCGCGTCCAATTCCCCGCGATGCACCGGTCACAATTGCCACTTTTCCTGCTAGTGATGGCATGAGATTTCCTCTGCAATTAGCGTTGATGGTGGTTCAGAATAATCATACTATTTTTTTTCCATTCCTGTACAGAAACAAATTTAAAACTTAAAAGAGTCAGAATATCCCTAGAAATCGCGGTTGCTAACTAACAGTTGTGGTAAAGTAGTGTCGGCTGTTAAAGTAAAATCTATGACCGTAAATTCCGAGTTAGCAGAGCAGTATTTGTCAGCGGGCGAGAGCCTCCAGAAATCAGGAAAACTTGACGAGGCGATCGCTTACTATCAAAAATTACTAGCCATTCAAGCGGATAGTGCGATCGCACTCAACAAGATCGCTGAAGTTTATTATGCTCAACAAAAATTTGCAGAGGCGATCGCCTCATGTTACCAAGCACTTCGCCAGCAATCGAATTTCCCCGCCGCCTACAAAACTCTAGGCAATATCCTGCAAGCCCAAGGCAAAATAGACGCGGCCATTCGCGCCTACTCCAAGGCGATAGAATTCGATCCTAATTTGGTAGAAGCCTATGTTAACTTGGGCAGTATGTTTTACAAACAAGGCCAGCTCGATGACGCCATAACTTACTATCAAAAATCTATTGCTCTTCAACCAGATTTAGCCGTCGCTTATTGGAATTTAGGCAAAAGTTTGGAAGAGGAAGGGCGAATCAATGAAGGTTTATTTTATCAAAAAAAAGCTCTGAATTTACAGCCGGAGTTAGAAGATAGAAGCAATTCAGTAAACAATAACACTTACTGAAGAGGAATGTTATAGTCAAAATAATTCAATCATTAACGATGCAAGCTGGAGAACATGGAAATCAACCATAATCCGCTCGAATTCCTAACGGCTAAAGTACAAGAAACAGTTGCCGATATCCAAAACTTAGGCAACCAAATTGATGCAAAATTCGAGGAAAGTGCAACTGTATTAACGGCGTGGGTACAATCAGCGCCAAGTTCAATTGTTAGTGCTGGGGCGATCGCCACTCAAGAAGCTTTAAAAATAGCACATAACATCCGTTTTGAGAACCTGCCAACAAATCTGCAATCCAAATTTGCTAGGGCTGGGATGCGTGACGGCATCCGAAATGTTCAAGAAGCAGCAAAAGTATTGGAATCCATACCCGCCCAAATTCGTGCCCAAGGCCCAGAAGCAATTCGCAACTTCTGTCAAGATAAAGATTGGAGTCACATCCAAGCGCACGTCAATGGAGGCGGAAGCGAAGCTGCTAACGGGGTTTTTGAATATTTTTGGGTGAATCGTGCTCGCGGTGGTGCAGACATGACTGCCGCAGAATTAGCAGTCGCTAAGCAAGTTTTAGCGGATGCAGCGTTTAAAGCAGCAGTTGCGGAAATCGTTGGGGCTGCAATGAAAGGGGCGATCGCCGCAGCAGTAATTGAGTTAATATTTTCTATCTTAGAAAACTCGCTACTGTGCGTTGAAGGCAAAATTACCCAGTCAGAGTTAGTCGAACAAGTCGCCACTGCCACCGCCAAAGCTGGCATTGCTGGTGGTGTTATTACTGGCATTCTGTTAACACTGTGCATGATATTTCCCCCCATTGCCGCGCTTTTAGGTGCCGCAGCGATGCCCTTGGCGGTTGCAGGTATTGGTTTTATGGGAATTCGCGCTTGGGAAATCTTTTGTCACGGCGATCGACTATTTGGTATTACTCAACAAACACAAAAATTTCTGGGGCTGACTGAAGAAGTGCAGTAGGGGCTTAAACCCGGCCGTGTCCTACGTCTAATTAGATACCTGACTTCTTGAAGAAGTCGGGTATCTCGGTGTTCTAAATGATTGGGAAACATAAATAGAATGGATTCAGTAGAAAAAACTCAAGATCAGCAGCATCCGCAATACAAGCGCGATCGAGCCAGTGTCAATACTTTATTAGCCTCCGAAGCAAACGACTACAATTTATCGGAATTAGCAAGATTAATAATTCGCTACCGAGGCTTTCCCGGCGCTAGAGATATCCAAGCAGACTTAAAAAAAGTCCTGCAAAAATGGAATTATACCGAAGAAACTCTTTACGAACAAACCCGTAAAATTCACGCCCAAGGTGAGGTTTATAGAAAGCAAAAAAGCGATCAAGAAGATTGGCTTTAAGACACTCAAAAATCAACATTTATAGCAACCGCGAACCGGCTTGGCGGTTAAGACAATAGTCGGAAAACTTTTTAGGTCGTAGCCTGAAACCCTTGCTTTGGTCGGGGCAGAGCCTGTGCCTCGTAAGCTTTGCTTGCAGCTATGGGATCGCCCTGAAACTTTTATTTTATGGTGGTGATTCCTGGGAGGGTGAAAACCCACCCCAAACCCAGATGGGGTAAAGATTGAGCTGTGTTGTGGTAAAAAAAAGATAGGCAGCAGAATTGTTACAGGCTTGCCTATCCAAAAAAATATGTTACCAACATTTTACCAGACTCACTTACAAAAACAACTGACGCAACCCCAGTTTATTTTACTCATAATCTTGTTGAACCTGATACAATCCGAGAAATAAGTGAGGTTCGACAGATTGGTGCAAGTATTTCCTTACCCAATTACTACCGAAAGTCGCCCTCGCAAATTACAAAGATTTCTCAATTTCCCTCAATTTACTATCGCATTAATCAGGTTCCCATTAATCACTTATTGATTAACAACTTATTCCCCTATCGGACAAAGGTTATCGATTGCGCTCGACCGCAGCCAATAGCGGTGTATCAATCTGTTCACGCTCGCATTAATTTGGCAGAAGAGGGCTATTTCATTATACTGGTGTTTATTATATCCAAATTAGGAAACAGTAACTTAGAAGAACAAACCCTCGCTCTCAAATAAGTCTTACCCTTACTCAAAAAATATAAATTTTTCGTTTTAAGAAACCGTGAATTTTGCTCGGGAGACGGGTAGTGCCCTGAAGGAAAGGATGGAGTAAATTTAAGCTACTATTAGAGAGAAGTGTTTGCCATTGGTGATATGACA
>NZ_JAUBRM010000222.1:0-1616 GCF_036701905.1 Microcoleus sp. MON2_D5 | reverse complement strand
TCATCTTTTTTCACAGTTTTACTAGCTTTTTCATTTTGGCGCTTTTTTCATATATTTGCAAAAGTGAGATGCACCCCTGGTTTAGCCGTTGGAAGGCAGCTTCTAATTGTTCTAAAAAAGTGGTTTTTGAGGCGTAGCTATCGCGTAGCAAATTATGGCATCTTGTTACCCTTCAAACTTTGGCAATGTTAACCAAAACCTCGCTCCTTTTCCCAATTCGCTATCAACGCCAATCTCTCCGCCGTGAGCCTCAACAATTTGCCTGCAAATGTAAAGTCCCAATCCCAATCCTTGCCTTAAACTAACTCCAACTCCCCTCGTATAAGGCTCGAATAATCTTGCACATTGCTGAGGAGAGATTCCTGCCCCATTGTCTGCAACCGTACAGCGAACCATCTCACCTTCCCGTTTAGCTTCTACAGTCAAAATAAACCCAGACTGATTGTATTTAACAGCATTATCGATCAGATTGCCAAACACCCGCCAGAGCTGCTGGGCATCAGCATTGACTAAAGGCAAATCTGCTGCAAAAAGCTGTTTAATTTTGACTCGATGCTGGTTGAGAATTGGTAATCTTTCAATAAGAATATTTTGGACTAAAGCGGGCAGCGACAGCGGCTTCATGGCTAAAGAAGCACTTTTCACATCAAACTGTTGTGTTGCTGTTAGTGACTCAATCAACTGGAGTTGGCGCGAACAACTTTGCACCATAACCTCCACAGTCCGCCTATCAATAACAATGTTGCTGCCAGCATCATTGAGGCGACTTCGCAGCAGTAGCGACATTCCTGATAGAGGCGATCGCAAATCGTGCGAAACAGCGTGCAACAGCATTCTTAAATTGGCTTCTGCTTGCTGTCTTTCTTGAATTTCCTGGCTGAGCTGAACATTTTGTGTAGCCAATTGCACGTTAGCGCAGCGAAGTTGCTGCTGTAAACGCTGCATTTTAAGTTGGGCAGATACCCGCGCCAACACTTCAACAGGCTCAAAAGGTTTTATAATGTAGTCAGCACCGCCCGCCTCAAACCCTTTTACTTTGTCAAATACGTCATCTAAAGCCCTGATGAAAATTATAGGGATATCACAAGTAGCTTCAGATGCTTTAAGTTGGCGGCAGACTTCATAGCCATCCATACCGGGCATTTTTATGTCTAGCAAAATCAAGTCGGGTGCTTGCAATTCTACTGCTTTTAAAGCTCGGTCTCCACTAATCAGCTTCCTGACTTTGTAACCGTTTTCAATTAGCAGTTGAGACAGCAGTTGAATGTTGGCTGGAATATCGTCAACAATCAAAATGTCAGCCAAAAATTGTTTAGTTTGCTCCATCATCTATCGCCACCAAAGGACAGAGTTTTGAGTTTTTTCCGAATATTGCCAACTGCTATTTTCCCAGCCGCGCTGTTCGCACCAGCAGCATTAACAGGCGACTCAACATCAGCCACAGTCACGGGTTCTTCTGGATCGTTCGGATGTGGCAGCAATTGGTAAGCGAATCGAATCCGCTGATCCAGCTCTTCATCTATATTGAGCAGTTTACCCGTCAATACGGTTCAGTTAAGGGCTAGGCAGTGCTTAAAACAATAAATACAGGAGGATTCATTATTATTCCAGTACCT
>NZ_JAUBRM010000221.1:0-1617 GCF_036701905.1 Microcoleus sp. MON2_D5 | reverse complement strand
TGCACCTTACTTGCTCTCCATTTTTGGACACCATACCTAATTTACCACTATTTGAGCCTTAACTGAACCGTATTGGGCTTTGACCCGACGTTCTTGAAACCGTGGCGCAAACCTTTGGGAAAGGAGAGGTAGGTTCCTTGAGTTGCGACAGTAGTTTGGCCGTCAAACTGGTACTCAACCTCACCCTCAAGAATGTAGTGGGATTCAGCCGCTTGGTCGTGACTGTGAGGTGGTGTAGTGCTTTGCGGTTGCATCACTATCTCGTATAACGAATAGGTTCCGCCCGTATCTTCTCCCACAGCGAGAAAGGTGTATAAGTCACCCAGCACTAAATAGGTGGGGGCCCCCCCAGGCTGAATTAATGTAGCTTTGGCATTGACAGAGATTGTTTCGTTCATGGCTTTTCTCCTAAGTAGCTTATGGCGTAAGCTGTTGCGACATGAACTCAGTTTGCAAAACTTCTCCAGATTGCACCACTCAATATCCGCCAATTAAGCGCTGAGTTAAAGGGAAGCAGGCAGAGGGCAAAGTCTGATATACGCTCCATATACGTTACACCAATGCGCCTAGTGCTTTCAGAGTGGTTTTTTGAGCGTTGGTCAAGCCCGTTGCACCTTGAATATTCATGCCTTCATAGAGACGATCGCCCATTAGTGTTTTGATACAGCGTCCCGTAGCGACATCCCACAGTTTTATGGTGCGATCGTCACTGCCACTGAATACAATTTGACCGTCAGCGCTAAAGATAACTGACCTGACCCAACTGATATGTCCGTGCATGACATGAAGGCATTCTCCCGTTTGCAGATTCCACAAGCGCACGGTTTGATCGTCACTGCCACTTACTAAAAGTTGACCATCAGGACTAATGGCGAGAGTATACGCGGCACTCGTATGCCCTCGTAACATTCGCAGACACGCTCCGGTTTGCACATCCCAAAGGCGAATGGTTTGGTCAAAACTGCCGCTCGCCAGAATCAAGTCGGTTGGATGAAATGCTAGCGTGTAAAGCCCACCCCCGTTCCCTTCTATCATCCGCAGGCAATCTCCTGTCTGCACATCCCAAAGGCGAATGGTTTGGTCAGAACTGCCACTTGCCAGCATTTGCCCTTGGGGATCAAAAGCGATCGCCTGAATGCTACCCTGATGACCCCGTAGCACGTGCAAGCATTGGTGAGTTGACACATTCCACAGGCGCACCGTCTGGTCATAACTACTGCTTGCCAGGGTTTGCCCTTTGGGGTTAAAAAGCACCGCTATTACGGGGGCATCATGAGCTATCCAGCGATCGCCCTGTCCTGTTTGGACATCCAATAGAAAAATTGAGCCATCTTGCCCATTGGTGGCGATCGTTTGAGCATCTGGGCTAAAGCTTAAATTTGAAACTCGGCTGGTTTCTCTGTAGAGAATTTTCCAGGGAAGCAAGCTGAGTGGATCGCCATCAACCTGCCACTGCCATAAGTGAATCGTTCCCGCTTGGCTACTACTACTGGCAAGCAGGTGGCTCATAGTGGCTGGCTCGGTTCCCACAGGGGTAGAGTCTAGGACTTACGCATTGACAAATCTGCCCAAATATGAAGCAAGTGCTAAAATTACGGAATTCCTTTGGCAGGTAAA
>NZ_JAUBRM010000069.1:0-38817 GCF_036701905.1 Microcoleus sp. MON2_D5 | reverse complement strand
TTACAACTCTAGATACCTACTTTTTTTTTAATTCGGTTTTGTTTTATCATCTTGAGCCTTTCCTTCAGGGCACTACCTTCTATTTCAACGAACGATCGCCTCCCCAAAGATTGCAGCCCGTTGAATAACTCGGAGGGCGATAAATCGGCATCTTGTAGCAATTGCTCTATTGAAACTGGATTTACTTCGCGGCTGAGTCGGGAGATTAGCTTTTTCTCTAATTCTGACAAGCGATTTATCTGCCGGTGCAAGTTTAATGCCAATTCTTCCCCTAAGAATAGCCTATCATATTTTAAAAATTCTGCAACCCTACCTCGGAATATTTCCTGAATGGTGGTGGCGACTATTTTCAACCACAATGGATTGCCTCGGTAGGAGTTAATTAGGTTTTCCCATTTTTCGGGATTGAGTAACCTTTTATGTCGGAAAATTTCGGTAGCGGCTATACCTATGCCTTTGAGTTGCAAGGCGCGCACTGGTGAATTTTCACCTTTTAAGGCGGTAATTTCTCTGGGTGGTTCCCAACTGTTGAGGATTAAACAACTGTTGTGGGTTGTTTCTCCGATTTGTGTGAAGAGGATGCTGTAATTTTCGCATTCGGGGCGGTAATTTCCTCCTAGCTGTCCGCTGCTGAGAAGGGCTTGCACGTCGTCGAAGATGATGAGACAGCGGTTTTTTCGCAGATATTCCATTAACAGGGAAAGTCGATCGGGGATGCTGCTAGGGAGTTCGATTTCGGGTTTATTTAAGAGAAATTCTAGGAGATTTTTTAGGGTAGTTTCTAAAGGTGGGGAGTGGCGGAGACTTCGCCAGATGACGCATTCAAAGTTATGCTGAATTTGTCTGATGAGGTGAAGGGAAAGTGCGGTTTTACCAATGCCGCTTATTCCTAATATTGCTGCAATGTTGCAATTTTCTTGGACGATGGATTTTTCGAGGGTGGCGAGTTCGGATGTGCGTGAAGCGAAGCTATCGCCATCAGGCGAATCGGACAAAGATGAAATATGAGGTGCGTCTGCTAAGTCTAGTCTGGTTTGGGGTGGGGAGGTGTTTGAGGTGGAGGTTGAGGGCGATCGGGTTTGTGGATATTCTGAAAATTGACTATCCTTACAGACATTGACATTACCAATAAAAAAATCGTTTCCCGAATTTGATGAAATGATGAATAATTGTCGTCTCTCAAGTGTCGATCGTAAATTGGATGGAGTGACTTCTTCATCTAATACATTTGATAAACGCTTCCATAATTTGGAAGCTACATTCCTGACGTGACCTTCGCTACAATGCGATGCTTCTGCGATTTGAGAGTATTTTTGACCTTCCCATACACCCCCCAGGATAGCTTCTTGCAGATCCTCCAAATGTTCTCCCGTCTTAGCGAAAACCAGGTCATCGGCAAATCTCAAGACTTCTTTAACGTCCATCGGTGAGTTAAGTTTAGGGGTTTGGCTTATTATACCTGCTATTTTATGACATTTTATGACATGGATGGCAACATTTGACTTTTTTTGAGAGTTAGCGTCCGGTAAAATAACTTACATTTTCTGACTTTTTATGATTGGAAATCACTGTAAATATAATGATATTATCTAAAGATAAGCGATAATTTTCCGCTAATAATAACTTAGAGCACAACCTGGGAGTATTAAGCTCATGGCTGACAAACCAAAAAGAGAACCTAAGCTAAAATGTCCGCTATCGCAAGAGCAAAAGGAGACGGTCAAAGAGGTTGCTGATGTCATTGATAAGCATAGAAGAATCGTGAGAAAAATTACGGGTTAAAGCTAATAAATAGTTTTTTTTTTGCATCGTATCGAGAGGAGAAATGATTTGAGTGGGTTTGAGATAATCAGACTATTTTTTGAACTGCTTTTTCAGCTAGTTGACTAAGAGTATTGATTTATCCTAGGTATTTGACGCTAAAAGGAAATAAGCATGGATGCACTTGTAGCAGCAATCACACAAATTTTAGATTACATTCACACCCAAGGGCCAGACGCGATCGCGCAGCTAACGGGACTACTCGAAGCTCTCAAAGTGGGATCTGTTTCTGTTGCGGCTCTGTTTGGCTTGGTTGCTAACGGACCCGCTGTTATTGAATTTCTTAGCCAGGCGATAGCTTTAATCAGTTCAGGTGCCGGTGTTACGGAAATAGCGACAGCGATCGGCTCCTTGGCCGGCTCACTGGGACTGTCTATTGAGTTTGTCATCCAGATATTACAAATAATCGGCGCTTTCTTGCTGGCATTTTAAATGGAGTTCCCCAGGTTTTCAGGGAATTAACCATACCTTCCCACTTACGCGATCGCACTTGGCTGCTCAGCTACTCCAGCAAGAAAACTGTAGGGTTTAACCCAGGAGCGATCGCCTTCATAATATCACAGTCTCAAACTATTTCCGAGGCTAAAAGCCTACCATCAACTCGCTCACATTCATCTTCCCCTAGCCACGAGTGAGCCTTATCGTAAATTGAAGGCAAAAACAGCAGTTTATAGTTAGCCGATGGCTCGTAAATACAACACTTACTATGTTGGTTCCCCACTAACATCAGAATCAGAGGCGGAAAAACAATCGGATTTAGCCACAACTGGATAAATGCCGAATCATTGATTTATTCGGCGAGGTTTTGTGCGAAAGTCATAAAGGATATTTAAGCACTTTCATGAATTAAATTTGCTTCCGCATCCCGGCGTCTGGCTATACCTTGTTCAATGCTCCTACCCCCCCAAATCCGTTTCATTTACCGGATTTATTCAGCAATTCCATGTACATCTTTTTTCGACACTAAATCCCGGATTGCACGCATTTCCCGGCGGTCTCCCTCCCTACTCGTGCCGCGATTGAACACCAAACTTACCACTCCTCCCTGAACATCTGCTGCCAATTCTTCACAACCAGGAAAGGCATTTTTTGTCAGATTGTAAAACTTCAGCACTGTTACGACATTAAAAACTTCCCACGCTAATTCCCAAGAAATCATAATATCTTGAACACTAAACCTATTGCAAAAGTAATTTGAACCGGAGAACGTGCCCCGTCAGGCCGATCGATTGGTATGATTTCTTAGTTCCCCTCTGGGACGACAAGAGGCAAGTGTAATAGCGGTTTCAACTGCCGACTCTTGTCAGTGAATTTTTACCCGAATTTGTATGATTTCTTAGTGCCAGAAGGCGGACTGGTTTGTGTAGGATAGGTTGCAACCGCCGACTATTATAATTTGAGGTTTCTAAGCGACATTTAGTATTATTCCTAAAAAAACCCGGTTTCTTCAAGAAACCGGGTTTTCCACACTCAAACTGCGTGTTTTCGATACCAATCAATCGTATTTTTCAACCCTTCCTTAAACTTCACCTCCGCAACAAAACCAAACTTTTCCTTAGCCCTTTGGGTATCCAAACAGCGGCGCGGCTGACCGTTCGGTTTGTCTGTTTCCCAAACAATTTCACCCTCAAATCCCATCAATTCGCAAATCGTTTCCACTAAATCGCGAATTTTAACTTCGCTATTCGTTCCCAAATTAACCGGGTCAGATTCACTGTAAGATTGAGCCGCCATCACAATTCCCCGCGCGGCATCTGTGGAATACAAAAACTCGCGGCTAGGGCTGCCGTCGCCCCAAACAGGCAGTGTTTTGTCTCCCCTTTCTTGGGCTTCGTAGACTTTGCGTATTAATGCGGGGATGACGTGGGAACTTTTCGGGTCAAAGTTATCTTCCGGGCCGTACAGATTTACTGGTAGCAAGTAGATACCGTTGAATCCGTATTGCTGGCGGTAGGATTGCAGTTGCACTAATAAGGCTTTTTTGGCAATTCCGTAAGGTGCGTTAGTTACCTCTGGATAGCCGTTCCACAGGTCGTCTTCTTTGAAAGGAACTGGGGTCAAGTTGGGATAAGCGCAAATCGTGCCGACGCAGACAAATTTTTCGACTCCTGCTTCGTAGGCGGCGTGGATTAGTTGCGCGCCCATCATCAAATTGTCGTAAAATAATTCAGCGGGTTTGACTAGGTTTAAACCGATGCCGCCGACGTGGGCGGCGAGGTGAATGATGATATCTTGTTGGTCGGCCGCACGCTTGCAGTTTTCCATGACGCGGAGGTCGCAGTCGCGCGATCGAGTCACCGAAATTTTATCAGCATCGGCCCCTGCTTTCACTAGCTGGTCGATTACCTGACGGCCCAAGAAACCGGCGCCGCCCGTGACTAGAATGCGTTTGCTGCTTAAATCCAAGCTTGTCATAAATTTAGCCTCGGGATTTTGAATAAGGGTCGATCGACAATTTCAATTCTAAAATTGTTGCTTTAGCAAAAAAAGCTTTGAGGTACAGGACGCAGTTGCCCACAAATCTGCTTTAGCTGCTGCTGATAGCGACTGCTCCGTGCACACCGGAAAGTTAGATTTATGAGTAGCGAGTCCTCAACTATCATTTTAATGTTCTTTTTAGCCCCCACAGCAAAAAATTTTGCGAGCAATTAAGCTGGCTCTGTGAATGCCGAGCGCGCTACGCTAATAGCTGTAACAATCCTCCGATCAGTTATGAACTGTGTGCAGGGGCAATCCCCCCGGTGCGCGCCTTTCGCCAATCGGGGCAGACACGGGGCACTACCCCTACAAATTGTTCGCACTGACCGCTTTGTTTAGCGGCTTAATCAAATCCGTTGCCAGAACCCCGACCTTGCTGGTCTAAAGCTTTCATGTCCGCATCTACCATTAAATGTACTAACTCCTGAAAAGTTACAGAAGGTTCCCAATTTAATTGCTGGCGCGCCTTAGTCGAATCGCCAATCAACAGTTCGACTTCTGCCGGACGCAAGTAGCGTTCGTCGAACTCCACATATTTTTGCCAATCTAAATTGACGTAAGTAAAAGCCAAATCGAGAAATTCCTTAATGGAATGGGTCTCGTTGGTAGCAATGACATAATCGTCAGGCTTGTCTTGTTGCAGCATCAGCCACATCGCCTGCACGTAGTCTTTAGCATAGCCCCAGTCGCGCTTGGAATCGAGATTGCCCAAGTAAATCTTTTTCTGCTTGCCGGCGACTATTCTGGCAACGGCGCGAGTAATTTTGCGAGTTACAAAAGTTTCGCCGCGGCGGGGAGATTCGTGATTGAACAAGATGCCGTTGCAGGCAAAAAGTCCGTAAGATTCGCGATAATTTATTGTTTGCCAGTGCCCGTAAACTTTGGCGCAGGCGTAAGGACTTCTGGGATAAAAAGGAGTTGTTTCCTTCTGCGGAACTTCCTGCACCAAGCCAAACATTTCCGAAGAACCTGCTTGATAGAACCGCACTTCTATGCCGGTGCGGTGCTGATAGTCCCGAATTGCTTCTAGCAGCCGCAATACTCCCATGCCTACTGCGTCAACCGTATATTCCGGCGAGTCAAAACTGACTCGAACGTGAGATTGAGCGCCTAAGTTATAAATTTCTACCGGCTGAACTTCTTCCAATATCCGGCGGAGAGTGGTGCCGTCCGTCAAGTCGCCGTAGTGTAGAAACAGGCGCGCACCCTCGCTGTGAGGATCGACATAGATGTGGTCAATTCGATCGGTATTGAAACTAGAACTGCGCCGGATAATGCCGTGAACTTCATATCCTTTCTCTAACAGTAATTCGCTCAAGTAGGAGCCGTCTTGACCCGTAATACCTGTTATTAGCGCTCGCTTGCGTTGCGTCATCTGATTTTCCTGTGACAGGTCGTGTTAATTCACAATAAACTTTTTGGCAGAGGCTGTTACTCCCTGCCGATCGTATTCTCAAACTCTAAGTTAACTCACAATTCTTCGATCGGCATCTAGGAACTGTTTTGTGTTGACAAAGAGTTTATAGTTTGTCAGTAGTCAGCATCAGTGGTCAGTAACAAATAAAACTAACTACCGATTGCTGACTGCGGACAAAAATTAATATGCGCCGTTATTTTTGGGAAAAATCACAACTCCAATTGTTTTGAAAACAATCCACATATCCATCCAAAGGTTTTTGTCATTTGCGTAATAGAGGTCGATTTGGACTCGGCGGGGATACGGAATGTCGTTGCGACCGGACACTTGCCACAAGCCTGTAATTCCAGGTCTTATGGTGAGAATTTTGTTGATGTGACGACCGTATCTCGGCAGTTCTTCTTCAACTAAAGGTCTCGGCCCGACGACGCTCATATCTCCTTTTAAAACATTCCAAAACTGGGGAAACTCGTCTAAACTGGTCATTCGTAAAAATCTTCCAATCCAGGTAATTCGAGGGTCTTGTTTCAGCTTGAAATTGTCCTCAAACTCTTGACGCAAATGCGGAGAATTTTCCATGATTTCTAGCAATATATCGTCCGCATTTTCCACCATCGTTCTGAATTTAAGGCAATAAAACCTTTTACGGTTTTTGCCTACTCGTTCCTGTACGTAAAAAATAGGACCGGGCGAGCTTAAGGCGATTAAGAAAGCCAAAAGCAGGTAAACCGGAGCAAACAGGATCAGAACCGATAAGGAAAACAGGATGTCAAATAACCGCTTGAAAAGTTCTCCGTCGAGGTTCTGTAGAGAACGACTTATGCGTCTATCTCCTTGCAGGACAGACCCAAAACCGCGTCTTGCGATCGCTCGAATTACCTTGCCGGAGATTAGTTGGCTGTCGGCAGTCATCTTACTCCTTCACTTCACACCACACACAGTCCTGATCATAAAGCCTCAAGACGCTTTGTTCTCTGAATTATGTTTCCAATACTCAATTTTCTGCCTTCTGAAGGCTTCAAAAGGCAGAAGGCAGAAGGAAGAGGGCTTCTGGCGGCAGAAGGAAAAAGGCACAAGGCACTTATGCAGAGGTCTTCTGAAGGCACTTATACAAAGGCAGAAGGAAGATTGTCCCGCTATCGGGTTCTGGCACTCTCAAGCCCCAGACTCGGTAAAATCACGCGAGTGAAATTCCTGATAGCAGCGTTCCACAAAAGCTAGATAGCGCTGCCCAAAAACTTCCGGGGCAAACTGTTCAGCGCGCAACCTGCTGATTTCTGGCCGAAATTTGCCTTGCAACTGCTCAAATTCCTTGACAGCTTCGACTAATGCTGCTGCGGTTTGGGAGGAAAAAAATAAACCAGTCCCTGTCTCTGGGTGTTGGCGAATGTCGAGCACTGTCTCCAAAGCGCCCCCTGCTGCATAGGAAATTACTGGTGTTCCGCAAGCTTGAGCCTCTACCAAAGCAATGCCAAAATCTTCGCAAGCTGCATATACAAAGGCTTTCGCCTCTTCCATGTACTTTTCAACTATGGAGGCGGGCTGCCAGCCGAGCACTTGCACGTTGGGTTTGGCGATTTGCCGAATCATTTCTAATTCTGGCCCGGTGCCGATGACAATTAGAGTATGCCCGAGTTGATTGAATGCTTGGACGATCGCACTTACGTTTTTGTAACTTACTAACCGACAAACTGTGACGTAAAAGTCTTGTTTTTGTCGCATCAAAGAAAATCGCTCGATATTTACCGGCGGATAAATCACCTGGGCCCGCCGCCGATAGCACCGCCAAATTCGGCGCGCAGTGTGTTGAGAGTTAGCGATGAAATAATCAACACGATTGGCGGAAATTACGTCCCACTGCCGCAGTCGATGCAACAAATATCGCGTCAGCAGACCCTGGATGCCCCGTCCGGCTTTGCTGCTACGCAAATAGTCAAAAGTTAAGTCCCAAGCGTAGCGCATCGGCGTGTGGCAGTAGCAGACGTGCATTTGCTGGGGACTGGTGAGGATGCCTTTGGCGACGGCATGGGATGATGAGAGGATGATGTCATATTCTCGCAGATCTAGTTGTTCGATCGCGATCGGCAGAAATGGCAAATATTTTTGGACACCGCTGCGGGCTCCGGGAAAGTGCTGCAAAAATGTTGTGCCAATCTGTCGCCCGAAAAGATAGCTTTCGGGATTGGCCGATTCAAAGTCGATGAGAGCATAGACATCTGCCTCGTCTACGTGTTTGAGGATTTCCTGTACTACGAGTTCTGAACCGCCAGTAGCTAAGGGCGTCAACCATTCGTGAACTAGGGCGTATTTGAGTTTTTTCACTTGTATTTGTAGCCGATCAAACGATTTGTTAGCGCCAGTGCTGTCAATATTAGTCTTACTGAGGGATAACTTACGCAATATCCCGCCATCAACCAGGTTTCTATGTAGGTATTTAGCTCAAACCAAGGATTTTGGGAATAAACGGAGTTTTTGTCAAATCAGCCACAGCCAAACTGCACTCTCCGGCAGTGATTTCCCCGATTGTTGACAAGAAATACTATTAGGCGGAATACTAAAGGTGATTTGCGAGCGCCTAAATCTTCGGAACGGGCGATCAACCGTAATGTGGTGTGAGGAAAAAATGTCCAAATTTTTGTGGAAGGGACTTTTAGTTAGTCCGGGTGTATTGGCAGCAAGTTTAGTCATATCTTCGACGGCGCTAGCAGAGCAACCTGTAGAAATTTCCACGGCAGCTCAACCTGATAAATTGCAATTAGCAGGTGCTGCAACCGAGGCAGCCAAGTCTGAGACAGCAAAGCCTGAGACGGTCGAACCAGCGTCACTAGCGAGCAAATCAAGTGTTGAAACTATTGAGAAAGAAAGTGCGAACCTCTACGAGGGCTTCACTAACGATTTGATCGCCCCAGTTGCCGAACAAGCAAAAGCACCGGAAGTTGCAGCAGCAGATTTAAGCGAAACCAAACCCGCAGTAGCGCCCGCAAATTTAAGTCCCGAACAACCTGTCGCGGAGCAAATCCCCGCAGTAGCGCCCGCAAACTTAAGCGAAACGCCACCCCCCGCACCACTGGCTAATTTAAAGGCAGAAAAAGCGGCCGCACAGCCCGATCAGATTTCGCAATCCACTGATTCAAGTGCCCAACCTCAAGCACAGTCTAATCTTTTAGAACAAATCAATGAATACAGCACAGAAGGCAGTAGCAGCGAAGATGCGGCCGGCCAAGTAACATCTGTATCGCAACTTTCCGACGTTCGGCCCACCGATTGGGCTTTTCAAGCTTTGCAGTCTCTAGTAGAGCGCTACGGGTGCATAGCTGGCTATCCTGACGGCACTTTTCGCGGCAACCGGGCGATGACTCGCTACGAGTTTGCAGCAGGTTTAAATGCGTGTTTGGATAAAGTTAGCGAGCTAATTCAAGGCGGTTCCAGAAATCTGGCGACGCGAGAAGATTTGGCTTCTGTGCAAAGGTTGCAAGAAGAATTTGCGGCCGAATTAGCAACTTTGCGCGGCCGCGTCGATGTTTTGGAAGCGCGCGCCTCAGAATTAGAAGCAAATCAGTTTTCAACTACGACTAAACTCAACGGCGAAGTGATATTTGGTTTGGCCGGTATCGCCAGGGGAGATGATGCCGAGGGCCGCGAAGCTGATAAATCCACGGCTTTTGGCAGCAGGGTTCGGATCAATTTCGACACGAGTTTCTCTGGAGAAGATTTGCTGAGAACTCGATTGCAAGTTTTAAATTTGGGTTCGTTTTCTACTGAAAATACGAAAACTGCTGAAGGGGAATTGCGGTTTAATGCTGGGCCTTTTGCCGACGCTAGCAATACTGTAGGTTTAGATGCGCTGCTTTACCAATTCCCTATCGGCAAAAGCACTACTGTAATTCTCGAAGCTAATGCCGGCGCTGCTGATGATTTTGTTAACACTGTCAACCCTTACTTTGACGGAGACGGCAGCTACGGCGCTCTTTCTAACTTCGGTACTCGCAACCCAATTTACTATTTGATTGGGGGTTCTGGCATCGCTATGCGGCATCAGTTTGGGGAAAAACTCGAACTGAGTTTGGGATATATGGCCGGCAATGCTGCGGACCCGACGCGGGGAAATGGTTTGTTTAACGGCTCTTACGGCGGTTTGGCTCAGTTGACTTTTACACCGAGCGACAGCATTGCTTTAGGTTTAACTTACGTTAATTCCTACAACGTCCTCACCGGTACCGGCAGCAATGCTTCTAATTTTCCGGCGCGTCTCGCTTCCTTCGGGCTCGACAGCGATAGCAATCTGCCAGTTTCTAGCAATTCCTACGGGGCGCAAGCTTCGTGGCAGTTGAACCGGAGATTTGCAATTGGCGGTTGGGCGGGTTACACCAACCAGCGCATTTTATCCAACTTGGCTACTCCTACGGGTTCTGTGCAGCGGGGGGATCAAAAAGTCTGGAACTGGGCAGTTACTTTGGCTTTTCCCGATTTGTTGAAAGAAGGAAATGTGGCGGGGATTGTGGTAGGTATGGAGCCGCGGGTGACGAGTTCTACTAACCGGACTTTGCCGGAAGATAAGGATACTTCGCTGCACGTTGAAGGTTTCTATCAGTTTAAGTTGAGCGACAATATTTCTATCACTCCTGGTCTGATTTGGCTGACTGCTCCTGACCACAATAAGAATAATTCTGATTTGGTGATTGGGGTGGTCAGAACGACGTTTACTTTCTAGGAGCAGCCCTTAGGGATTTTAGATTTTAGATTTTAGATTTTAGATTGGCAGTTTTCATCTAAAATCAAAAATCGCCAATCTAAAATTGTCCGAGCTTGGGTTTAAGGTTTCAACAAAAACGACCAGCTTTAGCAAAAGCTGGTCTGCACAAATAGTTAAATCCGTTGTGTTGTGTTCCCACAGTGTTTTTCTCACAGTGAGGAAACCCAAGTTGCACGTTTCTTTGCAAAGGGTTCTAAAAGAAATATCATCTCTCTTAAGCGGTATTATAACAACAAAATTTAATTTTTTGTAATAAAACTTTACATTACAGACTAATTTTAATTTTTAGGCGGCGATCGCACTCCCGGGAACTTTGTATAATCCAACCGGGCTTCAAAAACCCGGTTTCTGCGTAGGTGTATCGCTACCCAACCTGTTATTTTGCGTAAAAACCAGGTTTCGATTGCCGATCGACCACCTTACTCACTTGAGATAAATCAAGCAGGCGCTTGCTGCGGTCTTCCCCAGACAATCCGCTCCTGCTTGTATACAACCATACCCGGTTTAGCACCTTTCGGCTTGTATACATATTTCGGTTCTGTATAAACCACCGGGACTTGTTCGCTGTGGCGGGCGCGACTGTAGTAAGCAGTCATGTCGGCCGCAAATTGCAAATCAGTTTCTTCAGCCACAGTACCGGGTTTGAGACGCAGCAAAGCGTGGCTTCCGGGAATCTCTAGGGTGTGGAACCACAAGTCGTAGTCGTTAGCGGTGCGAAAAGTGAGTTGGTCGTTTTGGCGATTGTTGCGCCCGATTAATAATTCAAAGCCGCTGGGGGTTTGGTAGCGGTGAAATTCGATCGCAGCATTTTTGTCGGTACTGCGGTAATCTGGTACGTCTAGATATTTTTGCTGGATCAGTTCTTCGCGGATTTCGGCAAGGGTTTGCAAATCTTGGGTGTTGCGGTAGGTTTCCAATACCGAAAGTGCGACTTCAACTTGTTCTAAATAGTCGATTTCTTCCTGTACGGCGGCTAACAAAGGTTCTACTGCAATGCGGGCTCTTTTAAGCTTTTGGTGTTTTTTGTAGAGGGCTTGAGCGTTTTGAACGGCGTTTTTTTCCGGGTTTAGGGCAATGATAACTGGTTTTTCGGTTTCAAAGTCAGGGAGAGAAATTGATTTCATTCCCGGTTCCCAATGCTGCAAATTTGCCATCAGCAAGTCGGCTTGGGATTTGTGGGTGTCGGCGTCTGCAGATTGCTGCAAGCGTTCTTTAAATGTGTTGGCTTTGAGGCGCAGTTTGGCCAGGACGTTGTTGAGTTTTTGGGTAAGCTGATGCCGCAGTTGGGCGAATACTTCTTGATTGATTTCGCCTGTGTAATAGCTGTTAAGTATTTCTTGAACGGAAGAGGAGGAAGAAGGAACAGAGGAGTTAGATTCGTTTGCAGGTTCTGCCTCTTTTGCATCCGGTGCGGGCCAATCGATGACGGTGTAGCCTTCGGGGGTAAAACTCGGTTGAAATTTGGAGTTTTCTAGGCATTGCAGCCAGTATAGCCAGCGCTGGAACAGTTGCTGCCATTCGTCGGGATTGAGGCTGTCGGTGGATTGTTCGGGGTCTAAATTTGCCGATCGAATCATTGACAAAACTAAGGCTTTACTCATCCCTCGGTAATTCTTCAACAGATTGCCCTTTAATTGCCCAGGAACCAGGCTAATTCGTGATTCCCAGCGGTTTTGAGATTCGCTCAGGCTAGGCACTGCATCGGTCAAAGACGGGGGCATTTCGTAGGGTTGCCCGGTTTGGATGGGACGGACGGTGGACTGTTTGGCGCTGACTTGGTGGGCGCAGGTGACAACGAGGTTGTCTTGGGCGGTGAGGATGACGTTGCTATATTTGCCCATGATTTCGGCGTAGAGGTGCCAGAGGGCTGGTTCTCCCGGGCGTTTGGCGAATTGCAAGTCGATGACTCTTTCCCAGGATGAAACAGGGGCGATGGAAACTAAGGCTAAACCGCTGAGTTGGTGCCGCAGTTGTTCGCTGAAGGTGAACGTGTCGGGAATGCGGGGCGGGGGGTCGCCGACGCAGATGCGGGCTGCTACAGGATGCCAGGAAAGGTCTATCCAGCCGCGCCCTTTCATGGTGCGGAGGGCGAGGGACACGGTGAAGCGATCGCGCTGGTAGACTTGTTCTAAGCGCGCTGGCAGCCATTGGGCTCGCAGTTCGCTGCAAGTGGCGGTTAAAGTTGTAAAGTCTACGGGTTGCACGGTATTCTCAGGGCGATCGAACTATCTATTTCTATGCTGACAGATATCGGTCACATTTTACTAATTATATAAAATTATTGTTTACTCTTGCTTCGCGTCCTTCGCTAGGAAAGCTCTTCCATAATTTCGTTAACAAATAACTAATAACTAATAGACATCTCCTAAAAAGCAGATTTTGAGCAGGCACGGTGCCTGTTCCACAAGAATTATGGGAGATGTCTAATAACAACTAACTAATAACTTCCCCAATCAATTGCAAATGTTTGTACAAAGGTGCGATCGTATTGGCTGCGATCGCCCCGCTAGCAGCAACAGCCGGCACACCAATTCCCGGAAACGTCGAATCTCCGCAGCAAAACAGCCCTGCTAAAGGCGTTTTCGGCCCGGGAAACAAGCCGCTACCCGCCCGAATTCCGGGCCCGTAGGAACCGCGATGGCGGCGCAAAAACCGTTCGTGGGTTAGGGGTGTCCCTACTAAGGTGACTTCTGCGCGCGATCGAATATCGGGGATAATTCTCTCTAAGGCTTCCCACATTACCTCGGCGCGCGCTTGTTTTTGCAGCTTGTACTCTTCGCTGGTGCGATTGAGCTTTTGCCACAAATCGTAAGGCTCGTTTCCGGGGGTATATGCGTGAATGACGTGCTTTCCCGGAGGAGCGAGGTCGGGGTCGAGCAGGGAGGGAATCGAGACGAGAACGACGTTCTGAGGGGCCGAAACGCCCATTTCCCAGTCTTTCACGAAGATGTAGTGACAAGCCAAGTCCGATCGCACTCCGGCAGCATCAATTCCCAGATGCAGGTGCATGAAGCTGTCGCACTCGGGCGTCGCCTGCCGCTGTTGCCGAAACCTTTGCGGGACAGAGGTTTCAGGCAACAGTTTCAGCGTATCCCAAACGGAAGCGTTGGAGACGACGGCTTTGTGCGATCGAATAATTTTGCCCGATCGCAGCCGCACGCCCGCAGCCCGGTTGTTTTCCACCAAAACTTCTGCAACGTGGGAATTTAGCAGCAACTGCCCTCCGTGGCGCTCTAAACCGCGTACCAGGGCATTTACCAAAGCCGCACTACCGCCGCTCGGATAGTCCAAAACTGCATTGGGGCGATACCAGTCGGCGAACATGAAAGCGACTTCGGCTGCGATCGTTCCGTCGGCGGGAAGTCCAGACAGCAGGAAACACAACAAATTCAGCCAATTTCGGACAAACGGATCTTTGACATTTTTGTCCATAATTTTGCTGAAAGGGCCTGCAAGTGCGATCGCGTCGCCAGCATTTTGCAGGAAAGCCGGCGCAAATTGACCGAGGGTAAAAACAGCGCCCAAATCGAAGCGCAAAGCCAGGGAGGGCAAGGCTGTGGCAGCTTTGGCGTAGGGCTCCATGATGCGCTGTAGTTGCCGCCATTCGGCGACTGCTGCTGCGCCGCGCAGTTGTGCGAGCACTTCGCCAAATTGACTCGCACCAACGGATGTGTCGAAATCGCCTTCTGGCAAACAGCAACCCCAGGTATCGTAGGTGATGCAGGGAAGTTTTTCGCCGATGGCATCCAAAACTTGCCGCAGCGGATTCGCAGACGGGCTGTAGGATAATCCTGAGTACAGGGAGGGCCCGGAGTCGAAGCGAAATCCGTCGCGTTCAAAACCGTGTGCGGCGCCGCCCGCGATCGAATGGCTTTCGCAAACCACAACCTCAAAGCCATAGCGGGCGAGCATTGCAGCGCAAGTCAAGCCGCCAATCCCGCTGCCGATAACGATGATTTCTGTGTGTGTGGGGGCGATCGCAACCATGTTTTTCTCCGCTACATCAGCTAATATTATCTCTGTTACCAACAATAAAACTGGTTTGTATATTAAATGGAAAATATATCTATTCTAGAACAAGCTGCTAAATCTAATTCTAAACCATCTTCCAACGCAGTAGTTGCCGCCCTCCTAGAAGCTGAGAAAAGCGCGAAAAAAACCAAGATTCGCTATTCCTTCGAGCAATTAATCGGCAACTGGCAACTCTGCTTTATCACCGGCACGAAAAAGACTCGACAAAAAGCGGGAATTGTCTTGGGTGCGGGACGTTACATCCCTCAGTGGGTTGCGAAAATTCAAATTGCTTATTTGGGCGAACCTGTTGCTGAAGGGGAAGCGCCTAGCGAAACCGGCAGGGTGGAGAATTCGGTGCAAGTTGGGGCGATCGGACTAACTCTTTCTGGGCCGACTAAGTTTTTGCCCAATAATATTTTAGCTTTTGATTTTACCAGAATTACTGTGAAAGTGTTGGGTAAAACTGTGTATCAAGGATTTATTCGCGGCGGTGAAGCGCGGGAGGCGGAATTTTTTAGTTTGAGTGTGGGGAAGCAGGCCTTTTTTGCATATTTTCTGGTAGAAGATGGGATAATTGCGGCTAGGGGAAGGGGCGGCGGCTTGGCTTTGTGGGGGAGAGTTTAGAGGAATTGAGGAGAGGGCAATTGAGGACGCGGCACTGCCGTCTCCTGACTGTGGGTAACTGGTAAAATCAACCGGATTGGATGATGAAATTGCCCGATTAATTGTAGGGACACGGCATTGCCGTTTCCTGACTGTGGGTAATATCTCTGGAGCTAAATACGTCAAATACACGGTTTACTCTTGGGTATTAACTACCGGGCATCCCCAATTAAAATAAACGGCGACCAATAAAACGGATGCCGCTGGATTTGACTCAACTTAGCTTGCCGCAAAGCTTCATTTTTACTCATCCCTTGATTGATATTTTGATAAAATTGAACCATCAAATCTTTAGTAGCGGAATCATCAACACTCCACAAACTCGCCATCACAGCTTGCGCGCCCGCCCGCTCGAATATATAGGCCATTCCCGATATTTCTTCACCGTTGGAATTCGCTTGTATGGCAGTTTCACAAGCACTTAAAGTGATGAGTTTGGTATTTTGTAATCCTAATAACGCCGCATCGCGAATATTGAATTGACTGTCAGCAAACAGCAATGTATTTTCCTCCATGCCCAAATTTTGACAGCCTCCCGGTTGGAAACAGCCGTGAGTTGCGAGGTGCAAAAAGGGAAAGCGGGGCGCTTGAGTTTTGAATCGATCGAGGGTGGCGTCATTGCCGGTATAAGCGGAACTTCCTGACACTAATTGAGCTATATTTCTCACTTCTGCTTCGGAACCGGGTAGATTTTGGGGCGGGCGGGGGACGGGATTTCCTAATGCTAAGACTGGGCTTGGTAAAGTTGAATCGGGAATTGTCCTGATGGAAATGCGGGTGAGATAGTTGACGGGATATTTCTGGATGAGGAATTTATCTGTTTGTTCGTCATACAGCGTTTCAAAGGGGATGTAGCGCAGTTTTCCCGTAGCGATGATGCTCAATTGTTTGGGGGAAATAGCTTTAATTTGGTCTTCGAGCGGACGAATCAGGATGTCGTAGAGTTTGCTGCCTGTTACGGTGAAGTTTGTTTCGCCAATATCTTGCACTTCTTTGCGGTATTGAGTGAGGAGATTGTCGAATTCTTCGGGATTTATCGCAATTTTTTTAACACTTAAACTGTCTTTTGTCAAGACAAATAGGGCGATCGTATTGGGAACATTGCTGATATTTGTCAGCAAGACAGGTTGAATGACAGCGGTATCTGGTGCGATGCTGGCTTTCAGTTGGGCGATATCTTTGGGTGTGGTTTCAAAGAGTTCGGCGACTTCTGGGAATTGGCGGGAGATTGATTCGGCTTTGCGGTTGACTTCTGTGTCTAATTCCCGCATTTGTCGGGAGAGATTTTCGGAGAAGTTGTCTTCGAGTTGGCGGCGGAGGAATTGGAGTTGTTGATTTTTTTGATTCCATTCGTCTATGGCTTTTTGTGCTTCGGGGTTGGCGACTTTGGCGTCAATTAAGCGGGTGTAGTCGGCGAGATCGGCTGTGGTGGCGATGTTGATCCATTGGAAAGCGCGATCGGGTTGGTTTTGATCGATAAGGAGGTCAACAAGTGCAACAGCCGTTCCGCTTTTAGATTCTAAAAACTTTTGGCGATTTTCTCGCTGTAAACCACTCCGCATTTCTAAGGTGATTTGGACGGATTGCTCCGCATATTCGATCGCTTTAGTCGGTTGCTTCGTATCTTGATAGGCTGCACTAATATTACTCAAAGTAGTAGCTTCCTGTGAGTGATCGCCAACTTCTCGGCTAATTGGTAAAGCTTGATTATAGTATTTCAATGCTTCTTGGTGTTGTCCAATTCTGTTGTAGGCGGTGCCAATATTAGTCAAAGTAGCAGCAACGCCTGCGCGATCGCCCACTTCTCGGCTAATTGGTAAAGCTTGGTTGTAGTATTTCAATGCTTCTTGGGGTAGTCCAATCCTGTGGTAGACTAAACCAAAATTATTCAAAATACGAGCTTCCCCCGCGCGATCGCCCACTTCTCGCTTAATTGGTAAAGCTTGGTTAAAGTATTTCAATGCTGATTGCGGTTGTCCAATGCTGTCGTAGTTAGAACCAATATTATTCAAAATACCAGCTTCCCCCGCGCGATCGCCAACTTCTCGCGTAATTGGTAAAGCTTGGCTAAAGTATTTCAATGCTGATTGCGGTTGTCCAATGCTGTTGTACACTCCAGCAATATTATTCAAAGTAGCAGCTTCCACCCTGCGATCGCCAACTTCTCGCGTAATTGGTAAAGCTTGGTTGTAGTATTTCAATGCTTCTTGGGGTTGTCCAATCCTGTGGTAGGCTGCACCAATATTATTCAAAGTAGTTGCTTCTCCCCTGCGATTGCCCACTTCTCGACTAATTGGTAAAGCTTGGTTAAAGTATTTCAATGCCTCTTGTGTTTGAGAAATACTGCGGTAGACTTCACCGATATTATTCAAAGTACCAGCTTCCCCCAATCGATAGCCTACTGACCGTACAATTGGTAAAGCTTGGTTCAAGTATTTTAATGCTTCTTGCGGTTGTCCAATGCTGTTGTACACTGCACCAATATTATTCAAAGTACCAGCTTCCCCTATGCGATCTCCCACTAACTGGCTAATTGGCAAAGCTTGGTTATAGTATTCCAATGCCTTTTGTGGTTGAGAAATTCTCTGGTAGACCCCAGCAATATTATTCAAAGTAGTAGCTTCAAGTGAGCGATTACCCACTTCCCGGTTAATTGAAAAAGCTTGTTTATAGTATTTCAATGCCTCTTGTGGTTGAGAAATATTGTCATAGATACCAGCAATATTATTCAAAGTAGTAGCTTCTCCTCTCCGATCGCCCACTTCTCGCATAATTGGCAAAGATTGGTTATAGTATTCCAATGCTTTTTGTAGTTGATAAATGTTATGGTATACTAGACCGATACTATTCAAATTATTAGCAATGCCTGCGCGATCGCCCACTGACCGACTAATTAACAAAGCTTGATTTAAGTATTTCAATGCTTCTTGTTGTTGAGACATATCCTGATACACGGCACCAATATTACTCAAAATAATAGCTTCCATAAAGCGAGGGCCCACTGACCGCGTAATTGGCAAAGCTTGGTTCAAGTATTTCAATGCCTCTTGCGGTTGTCCAATGATGTTGTAGTTAAAACCAATGCCAGTGAGTGCTAAGGATTCAAGTTGTCTATCTTTCAATTGTCGTGCAATTGCTAGAACTTGCTGCAATGTCTCTATTGCCTGTCGGGGTTGTTCTTGCAGTTGCTGTTGCCTCGCTCGCTCTAGAAGTCTTATCATTTCTAGAAATTGTGCATCTTGACTTTGCGCCCAACTCGGTTGCACCATCACCGGCATAGTCAGAGGAGTCAGACACACACCCAAAACTAAAATACTGCTAATAATTCGTTTCATAACCTTACCTAGTTCTCCTCATCCAATTCACCAATCCTCTAACTGCCACCCTGAAATGTCGAGGTTCATTTGGGAATTGGCTCGATATTGCTTTTACTGGGCGATTGACTTTTGTTTTGTATTGAATCAATATTCCTCAAAATAAGTGCTTCCATCGCACGATCGCCCACTTCCCTGCTAATTGGTAAAGCTTGGTTATAGTATTTCAATGCTTCTTGTGGTTGGGAGATGTGGTTGTACACTGCACCAATAATATTCAAAGTATCAGCTTCCTTCGCGCGATCGCCCACTGCCCGCCAAATTGGTAAAGCTTGGTTGTAGTATTTCAATGCTTCTTGTGGTTGGGAGATGGCGAGGTAGGTAAAACCAATAGTATTCAAAATACCAGCTTCCCAGTCGCGCTCGCCCACTTCCCGAAAAATTGGTAAAGCTTGGTGTAAGTATTTCAAAGCTTCTTGCAATTGGGAGATACCAGCGTAGTTCGCAGCAATAAAACTCAGTGCTCTAGCTTCCATTCCTTTAGCTTCAAATTTTCTTGCAATGGCGAGAACTTGCTGCCATGTTTCGATCGCTTGTCGGTGTTGTTTTTGTTGTGTCTGTTGCATTGCTTGGTCTATGAGTTGCTTGAATCTTTCAACCTCTGCATTTTGACTTTGGGCCCAACTCGGTTGCACCATCACCGGCACAGTCAGAGGAGTCAGAAACACACCCAAAACCAAAACACTGCTAATAATTCGTTTCATCTTTTTCATAATTTACCACTGACGATTAATAGAATAGGTATCTGAATTTGGACTTACGCGAATTTTACTTTTACTTGCTGTTCTTGACTGCTTTGATATTATCCAAATAATTACAATTAAATAACTAAGTCGCTGTCATGTCAATTCATATTCTTCAGAAGCTGTATTCATAAAAGTCATAATTTAAAGCTATGAGGTTCATCAATCTGACGTTTTTTCTCAATTTTCGCAATAATTTCATCTATTTCAGCGGATACTTTAGTCAATTATTTAGCTTTTTCAAGCAAGCGATTGACCAACGGTGATGGCAATAATTCCAACGGTTCGTCAAAATCATCAGAAATTGTAATTAGTCCTTTATCGCTGCCAAATCTGCTGTGCTTAGGCGAGGATTCTTCAACTTCATCGACAGTTTTTGGTTCAATTCCTGGTTTGATATCTTTGATTTGATTTTGTTGAGATTGCATTCTTTGTCTGAGATAAATTGCCGATATTAGGTCAGACCAGGTAAAGTTTTCAGGGAGTCGAGCCATTAAATTGCGGACTTCTTCTTTAAGATTGATGGTTTCCATCGGTTTTAATAAAGAGAATATGGATTTTAATTGTAGTGTAAGCGATTTTGGAGCGATCGACCTTTTAGCAACAGTCTTAGGGTGATAAATTTATCTAATTATTCGTAGGTTGGGTTGAGCGAAGCAAACCCTCCGTTTCACTCCGCCCAACTCTTTGGGGCTAACAAGTTGGGTTTCGTTCCTCAACCCAACCTACAACTACAACTGGACGCACTCCGACCAAAGAAACCGGGTTTTTATCGAATCTGCGGGCTACAACGAAATATTTTCGTAAAAAACCCGGTTTCTGGCCCCCGACGGACTTAATGCAGAGTCGCTACAATTGTCCCCGTCATTTGTGTTTATTGATTAAGCCCGATCGCACACAACTTCAAAAACACCCCCTGGAATAAACCGACACAAAGCCCGCCGCCGATCGTCCGCATCTTGGCGATTGACAAAACGCGCAATTATATAATGCTGAGCATTCGGTAAAATGCGGACGATCGCCCAAGAATTGCGATCGCCCTGCTTTGACTTTTCAGGTGTTTTCGAGCTCGAATTTGGGTTGAGTTCGATCGCGGGGCGATCGGCGATCGTCGGGGAATTTGCTTTTCTCAGAGTGTTGAGGTAGCGGGCGATCGTACTACCTTTCAGATTCGCCCCGACGCGCAGAATCAGAAACACCGCAAAGCTTTCGATCTCTGGCCCAGTCATGCGCGCGCGATCGGCCTCAAAATCCTCATCAGAGTAGCTGCGGATACCCGACAGCAGTTGCGTGATGCCAAAATCATTCAAAGCTTGTTGATAGCCGCGGTTATATTCGCTGCCGTCGCTCACAGGCTTTACCATAGTAATAGTCTCCTTTTATGTGGATTGTCTCCTTGTATTTGGGGAACCATCAGCCAGCGCGGGCCCTGCAAAAGTTCAGCGCTGGCTTTTGACTCTCTAAGAAGATAGCGCACAATGCAGCATAATGCAACATATTGCTGCATAATCGACAAGATTGTCTAAAATACTGGACAATGACGATCGGCTTAAATAAGAAACAATTAACCTCTAATGTCTAAACGCATATCAACCTCGATAGGAGAAGGAATCTATGACCTACTTCAAGAGTGGGCAAATGAGGAACGCCGTTCAATCAGCGGCTTGTCAGCATTCATTTTGGAACAAGCTGTGAGGGAACGTCAAAAACAAATGCAAAAACATTCCCCACCATCGGATGAGAAACAAGATAAAACTTGAGGGCAGTTTGTGCGATCGATCTTTTACTCCGTTCCCGGTAGAAGATTATCGACTTCTTCCTTCTTCTTCCCTCTTCTTCCTTCGTGTCCTTCGCGTCTTCGCGGTTCAATAATACTAAATGAAATTTATTGGCATAGACTTAGGTTGGAGTTCAGGAGCAAGCGGCTTGTGCTGCTTAAACTGGGCAAACAATCGATTGCAATTAATCGAGTGCGATCGCCCCCACTGACAAGATGAAAGCATTGGGACATACCGCCAGAGGTTTGAAACATAAATTTTCGCCCCTCTGCCTACCCCCTACATCTCTCGCCCAAACATCACATTATCCATTTCCCGCCGGTATGCGGACAGTGAAAATAGACCCTTTCCCCTCCTCGCTTTCTACCAAAATCTCCCCGCCCATCATGTGACAGTAGTAGCGGCTAAGTGTCAGCCCCAATCCGGCGCCGTCGTAAGGTCGCGTTGTTGAACAGTCAGCTTGCACAAAAGCTTCAAACAATTTGTGCTGTTGTTCTTCCGACATTCCAATTCCGGTATCCTTAACCGATAAGCAAATCCAATCCGACTCTTGAACATTCACCAGGGGACAAGCGATCGCCGCAGCATGAGTTTCATCGACAGGCATTGAATCGTCAATCGCCGATCGATCTGCTGTATTCAATTTTCCGCTTCCTTCAATGCGCCTGACACTCAGTTTAACCCTGCCGTTTTTGGTGAACTTACCAGCATTATTCAGCAAGTGCATCAAAACCTGCCGCACTTTCTTGAAATCTGCGTGCATGATACCCGCAGTTCGATCGCACTCTATTTCTAAAACATTTCCATTTTTCTCTATCCACTGTTTCGCGGCACACGCAACATTGTCAACCAGGGATTCGATGTCAAACTCCTGGATTTCGAGTTTCATACCCCCCGTTTCAATTTTTGACAAATCGAGGATATCGTTAATCAAATCTAGCAGGTGCGTGCCCGCCTTCTGAATCTTGTCCAAGTCGGGTACAAACTCATCGCATCCCGCATCCTGGGCATCTTCTGAAAGTAGTTGACTGTAGCCGATAATCGCATTTAAAGGCGTCCGCAATTCGTGGCTCATATTTGCTAAAAACTGGCTTTTAGCAGTGTTAGCGGAGACGGCGGCTTCCTTAGCTTGTTTTAATTCTTTAGTATGTTGGGAAACTCGCTCGATCAGGTGATTGAGAGACGCAGCTAATGAGCCTATTTCGTCTTGTCCTGTGACGGGGACTCGCAAATCAAAATTCGACTCGGCGGCGACTTTTTCGGCAATCTGAGTGACGCTCACGACTGGTTTGGCGATCGCCCGACTGGTGCGGTCAGCCACCATTCCAGCCACCACTACCGACAGCAGCATACTAATAATAATTATGGCTTTTTCCATTCCTTGAGCCTCCTCCATCACTTCACCGCCTTGCCCCTCTTGCTGCTGGGCAATATCGAGGATTTTGCTCAATTTCTCAAGGCTGCTGTTAAGCTTTTTTACACCTTCTCCGCTTTCTGTCGCCAAAAGTTTTCTGGCCGACTCTATCTCCCGAGGTGACAGTTGCGATTGCTGGATTTGCTGCAAAGTTGGCTTGAGAGTATCGGCGTAGGATTCTAAATCTTCGGTGCAATCTTGCAGTAAACTTTTTAGAACTTCCGGCTTTTCTGCCCGCCAAGCAGGTTTGCTGTCGGCAAACTTCTCTATACGCAACCGCAGCTCTTTTGCCTGAACAATACTCTTGACAAACTGCTCTTGTTTCAGTTCCAGCATGGCGGAATTATCTACAAAAGAATCTAGCTGCGCTCCCTGCAATTGTGCCGCCAGCGCTGCATCTTTAAAATTCCCGAGCAATTGTGCTTGTAAGTGAGCGTCATTGAATTGTTTTAATCCTTGTCCTTGGTAGTAATCGGCAATCACCAGCCCGCTCATGGAGCCAAGAAATCCGATTCCTATTGCCAGGAAATACCCACCGCCAATTTTTTTATGGATGGACCAACCGCCAATTTTAGATGGCAACATTTTGCGGATTTTTAAGGATGATATTTCTACAAAATCCTGGCTGGATATGTTTTGGTGTGCGGTTTCTAGAGAACCGACTTGTTCAGAAATAAAGAGCGGCATCAGTTTACCTACCTTGCTATTTTTTTGGTTTACCTTTCGCGGGGTCACAGGTTGTTTCTGCGGGTTAAATGGTTCTAACTCGGAATTGAACTCGCCCTGGCATTCCCAAACGGCAACCGATAAACTTGCTTCGTTCTCTGTTTTTTTGAGCAAGTTAATTTTTGACATATGCAACCACTGTATTCTGTTAAAATCTAGCACGCTCTTAAGTTCTCCAAACGGAAAAGCTTGTCTATTTTCCATTAGACATCTGCGAAAAAGCATCTGAAACTCTTGTCGAGCCAGAGGAGAAACTTAAATTCGGTTGATGTCTAATAGATAATTACCCTGTTGATGGCTGTTGCCAAATTACTTTTTCGACTCGTCAAGGTCAGCAGCAGGCAAAATAAAGAAAAATTTATCCTGGCAGTGTAATTATCCCCGCGTGGAATGTTACAGGCAGAAAATTCTGTCTGATGCGTTTGGCCTGTGAGATCCCCCAAGCTGATATTGTCTGTTGACAATGCACCCGATTCCTCAGCTTTGGAGTTTTGCTGCCAGCAATGCGACGATTGCTTGACGGTTTTTGTTGATCGTCCGACGACTTTCTAGCACAGAATGTCACAAATGCAGGAGCCGATCGAACTTTTGCACCCTGGCGATCGACTTTTGGCATCGTTGCCCCGCACAGACAAGTCTGAGGTGAAGTGTCGTTAGTTGAGTATAACTGTAGGGCTTGTGAAAAGAAACCCGGTTTCTGGGAGTCAACGGTTAGCGATTGCGAGTTCTGGAGTTGCGGTGGTCGATTCGATCGCCAGTGCTAGCTTACCGTCTCTACCCAAAGCTTCATCGGCCAAGTGTACCATCCAGCGATTCGGCTTGGCTTGGGGTCTGGCGGCGAGCACTAACGCCCAAGCTTCCCGTTCTTTGCCGCGACCCAACAGCGCAGCACAAACAGTCAAAGCTGTAGCCGTTGAACGGCTGATCCCACTTTGGCAGCAGATGAGCAAACTGCCTTTGTGCGACGAGATTTTGAGGGCAAACTCAATAATTTTCTGTACATCCTCAAGGGTAGGCAAGATTTGATCGGGGTCGTCAACGGGGGTGTCGAGGTCGTTAAACTCCAGGCACATTCGGTTTGGGATTCGATCGAAAGTTTTGGGTTCGGGCACACCTGGACTGCCGATCGATATCAGGTATTTAATCTCGCGTCGCGCAGGGCGCTCAACAATGTATTCGCTGGCTTCTGCTTGCGAACCAATCAGGATTTTCGGCAGTTTTTCACCCGATAAATCTGGGGAAACAGAGGACTCAAAATCAACTGTTTCTGCCTGAGTGCTGACATCCGCCAAGTATTGGGCAGCCAGCGCGCGAACGTCAGCAAATTCGCGATTTAAAGCTGTTTCCAGAGCCAAAATAGCAGCCGTTGAGCCAATTTGACCGAGGGACTTAACAGCGTTTTGGCGCACTCCAGAAGTTTCGTCTCCCAGCAGCCGCACCAAACCTGCCACAGCTTCCTCTGTGCCAATTTCCCCCAAAGCAGCAGCAACTCTCCACCGCACATAAGATTCGCTGTCGCCAATTGCGCTCGCCAGTCCCGCGACCACCATTTTTTGCAATTTCGCATCTCCCTGTGTATTGATGTTCCCGAGGGCAACCGCCGCCCTGCCGCGCACGAAAATATCTCGATCGGAGAGCGAGCCGATTACCGCCACCATAGCCACCTCGCTGCTGATTTCCCCCAAGGCAGAAACTGCACTGCCGCGCACGTCTGAGTCGTCATGGTTGAGGGCTTGCACCAGCCCGGCCACAGCCGTTTCCGTGCCGATTTGTCCCAAGGCCTCGGCGGCCCTCAAAGAAACTGCATAGGAGTCGGGATCGTCGTGAAGCAATTCTATTAAGCCGGGTACTGCCTCACAATCGCCGATTTTCCCCAAAGCCGCCGCCGCCCTAGCGCGGACGATGTGATTTTCGTCTCTGAGGGCATTGAGCAGCCCGGGAACTACCTCCGAGACGCCGATTTTCCCGCAGTTGACCGCCGCCCGCCAGCGCACCTCGGAGTCTGGGTGTTTGAGGGCGTTGAGCAGTGCGGGAACGGCTGTTTTCGGGTTAATTTTGCCCAAGGCCCAAACAGCCCAGGCGCGCACCTTGGACTCTGGGTGCTTGATGGCTTTGAGGAGTGCTACGGCGGCTGGTTTCGAGTGAATTTCTCCTAAAGCCCAAGCAGCCCACGCTTGGATTTGGGAATCTTTGGATTCGAGCGATCGGGCTAATTCAATTACTGCTGCTTCGGAGGCGATTTTCCCGATCGCTCGAATCCCATGAAGCCGCACGGCACTTTCTTTGTGGTTCAATGCGGCCACCAGCATCGGAATTGCCCGATCGGAACTTGTTAGGGCCAGCAGTTGAATTTTGAGCAGCGGTGAAGTGGGGATTTTGTCTATTAATTTTATGGTAGCTGTTTGAAATTCTGGCTTTACCGTTCCTGCTAGCTTCGAGCCGAGTTTTAAATTTACTTTTAGAGCTAATTTTACTGCGCGCAAAGCCAGACTTTGCTGTTCTACTTGCGGCAATATAGTCGCCAAGGTGTGCATCCCTTGTTTTTGTTTCAAATATTTTTGATGGAATTGAGCATCGCTGAGCTCGGGTAGCTGTTGGATGAGGCTTGCTGCTGAGGTCACTGATTTATCCTAATATTTTGGCGAGCGGTTGAGATTGCTCTTTTAAACTGTCTTTAAAAAATATGGCGTCTACAAAACGCTACTTCTAAAAAAAGCTTGCACCACTTCTAAAATATGTCTTATTCCACTATTTTTGCAACTCCCCAATTATTAATTATTGGGTTTGTTTGGGCAATCACCTTGACAATTAGTAGCGCTTGCTGCTTGGCATTGCTGGGTTTTGAGATAGCCTAACTCTGCTATATCGTTTTATACTCACATCTTGCACCATTGTCAGCAACAGGCAAGATGGCTGTTCCACAAGAAAATTCACCCTTTGTGGAACAGCCATCTTGCCTGTTAATCACAGCTTATTGAGAATGGTCCAATATCTTATTTTATACCAACTTGGTTTGAAATAGCGATCGGCGGGGTTGACCGCAGCCAACCGGAAACAGCTTGATTGCGGGACAATCTCTCAACGAGCATAGGGCCCTTTTTTCAAAACCTTAGCCAAAGCGTTATCGTTATCTCGCAAACCTTCGTAAAAAAACATCACTTCTCCTTGAATGCCCTGAGAGCGGTTGTAAGCAATTACTTGCAACAACAGTTCGGGAGTTATGCTATATTTGCTGCCTCGATTCGTCAACAAAATACCCGGCGACACGCACTTTACTTGCTGCCCGCTAAGCTGTCCCGCAATCATTTTATCGACCAATTGTTTGTAAGCATTAAAATCGCGACGATAAAACTGCGGGTGAAGCAGATCCACCAAATTTTTGTCAACCCAAGCTTTAGAATCTTGCAAATATTCCACCAGTCCCCAGTCATAAGGACTCGGCGACATCGATAGCAACAAATCAGGATTAATAGCTTTCACTTCTCGGTGTAAACGAGCTACAAACTGAGTAATAATATTAGCACGCCACTGTAACCAATGTTGTTCTTTACAATCCGACGGCGCTGCTCTACCGCATTCTTCTCGATAGCGTTTAACCGTTTTTTCGTCGTAACCGCCTTCTACCGGAAACGCAATGCGATCGTCTCCTTGAACTCCGTTTACCGGATAATTCTTAGCAACTTCCAGCATCAACCCCAGCACAAAGTCTTGCACTTCCGGGTCAAGAGAATTCATCCAGTCAAAGTTATTTTTCTTAAGTAAATTGCCGCTGGCATCACGGGCGGTCCACTCAGGTTTTTTCGCCAGCAAATGACCGCCCTTGCGATTGTAAGAACTCACAAATCCGTATTCAAAACAAGGAATAACTTTTAAACCAGCTCTCTTGGCCTCAACACATATTTCTGCTAAGGGGTCGCGACCTTGATAGCGCGAGTCAATTTCCACCCCAAATTTTTCTCGCATAATTTTAGAAGGATAAGCCGTATAACCCTGGCTCCAAATTATAGGAAAAACGGTATTAAATCCCGTATCGGCGAGAAAGTCCATTGCCTCAGCAATTCGCTCTTTTGATGTGAGAACTTTGGAGTCAGTGGTGGTTATCCAAACGCCGCGAATTCCACCAGGATTGTTAGTCGCAAACGAACTTGGCAGCGTTGCTGGATTTGGTGCAGAAAATCCAGTAGTCCCCAACCGCTGTTGGAGGGAAGAGACCAAACTGCGAATTGCTGATTGAAAAGGTGTGAAAAATCGCATTTATTTATTTTTTTTTCTTTGAAGGTGGGTACTGAATCCGCTACGTTATTGATTGGTAGTACCCGGTATTATTTATGGATAAGATGCGCCGAAGAACCGCCTATATTATTTATGGATAAGGTGCGGAGTACGCACCCTACATTGATTGGTAGCACCCCATATTATTTATGGATAAGGTGCGCTGCGCGCACCCCGAAATTGTACTATCCAGCTACTCCAGACAACTTCTGGCTCAAAGCTTCTTTCAAAAGTTCCGCCTTATCAGTTTCCTCCCAAGGCAAATCTAAATCAGTGCGCCCGAAGTGACCGTAAGCCGCCACATCTTGATAGAAACGACCGCCTCTTTCAGCAGGCAAATTCTGCAAGTTAAATGCCTGAATGATGCCCGCAGGACGCAGTTCAAAAAGCTGCTTCACAACTTCCAAAAGGCGATCGTCATCAACTTTTCCAGTGCCAAAAGTTTCGATCATCATGCTAACCGGCCGCGCAACGCCGATCGCATAACTCAACTGCACTTCGCACTTTTCGGCCAAACCAGCCGCTACGATATTTTTAGCAACGTAGCGACAAGCATAAGCCGCGCTGCGGTCTACCTTGGTGGGGTCTTTCCCAGAAAAAGCGCCGCCGCCGTGGCGGGAATAGCCGCCGTAGGTATCCACAATAATTTTGCGGCCCGTCAAACCCGAATCTCCTTGAGGCCCGCCGACCACAAATTTGCCGGTGGGGTTGACAAGGAAGCGAGTTTCTGCATCCGGCTTCACGCTAATATCGGCAAACACAGGTTGGACGATAGCAGTCCAAAGGTCTTCTTTGATTTTGGCTTGAACTGCGGCTGTGTCTGTGATGTCGCCGATCGTTTCGGTGTGCTGCGTAGAAATTAAAATCGTATCTATGCCAACAGGTTTGCCGTCCTCATAGATGACTGTAACTTGGCTTTTGCCGTCGGGACGCAGGTAAGATAACTGACCGGTTTTGCGAACTGCGGCCAGTTGACGGCAAATCCGGTGCGCTAAACTGATCGGCAGAGGCATCATTTCCGGCGTTTCGTTGCAAGCAAAGCCGAACATCAAACCTTGATCGCCAGCGCCGATGGCGTCCAATTCCTCTTCACTCGATTGTTCCCGGCTTTCGTGGGCTGTGTTCACCCCTTGAGCAATATCGGGAGACTGAGAATCAAGAGCCACCAACACTGAGCAACTATTGGCCGAAAAGCCGTTGTCAGCGTGGATGTAGCCAATATCGGCTATTTTTTTCCGGGCTAATTCTATGTAATTTACCTGAGCTTTAGTGGTAATTTCGCCAGTCAGCAGCATTAAGCCGGTGTTGACGACAACTTCGGCTGCGACGCGGCTTTTAGGGTCTTCAGTCAGTAAGGCATCTAAAATCGTATCTGAAATTTGATCGCAGATTTTATCGGGATGGCCTTCAGTGACCGATTCAGAGGTAAACAGGTAGCGACGTGACAATGATTATTTCTCCTTTGATGGGGACTCTTCCTGCACGACATCTACGACCGACGAGTTATTTTTCCGGTAAAGGCCAAGAATGATCGCGTCTGGGCTACCGTCGAATTTTTGTCTGTCTGGAGAAGTGTTGAAGCAGGGTTTGAGATTGGGTAAAGTGACACTACTATAGCAAAGTCAGTTCCGGGAAGTCCCTAAAAACTTAGATTTTGTAGGATGGTCGATCGATCTTGGACACCGCTCGTCTACCTCCTAACCTGACAAAGGTAAGATACATTGACAACTCCTCGACCCGAAGGCACGAGGATTCTTGGTTCATTGGGACTACTCATGTAGCTTGCCCTCCCCAAAATTCACTGCGATTTGCCCAACCGCTGTATATCCACGCTGCAACACCACCTGCGCGGCTGCAACATCTCGATTCGTTTCATAGCCGCACGTTTGACATCTATGCACCCGTTCGGATAGTTCTTTTTTGCCTGTATGGGTTTGACATAAGGGACAAGTTTGACTTGTTCGGTTCGGGTCTACTTTTGCAAAGTATGCACCTCGCTTAAAGCAAACATGACCCAAGATATTCAGGAACTGACCAAACCCTGCATCAAACGTGTGCTTGCTCATCATTCCGGCTGACATTGCTTTGAGGTTCAAGTCCTCAGCAAATACTGTTTGGGCCCAGGTACATAAATGATGTGCGGTCTTGAAATGAAAGTCTTTTCGACTGTTCGAGATGTATTCGTGGTGCAAGGCTATTTGGTGATGAATTTGACGAAACTTTCTAGAGCCTTTTTTCTTGCGCTTGAGTTGACGTTGCAGCAATTTCAGCTTGCGTTGTCCATCCACAAAAAATCGAGGTCTATCAATCAATTCACCATCAGAAGTTGCCAAAAAATGTTTTAACCCTAAATCAATCCCTAATCCATGCCCTGAAGGTGGGGCTTGAGGCACTGCGACATCACATTGCAAACTGAGCATGGCTACGTAACCAGAAGCCCTCTTAACAACGCGAATTTGCTTGACATCAAACCCTTGAGGGATTGGACGTGACAGGTGCATTTTAACTAACCCAATCTTGGGTAGGTTGACCCAATCGGCATTATCAAACCGTATAACGGATTCTAGATTCAATTGAGGGAACACAAATGAGCGCAGCCGTTTTTTGAATCTAGGAAAACCGTGTCCTCGTTCCCACATCGCCACAAACGCTGCCTCTTGTTGGCGCAACGCCTGCTGCAAGACATGGGTGTGAGGTAGTTTCAAGTTAGGAATTAATTTCTTTGCTTGGGCCAATGATTTGCATTGACGGGCAAAGGTTGGACGCGGTGCATCAGTAGGGATAATGTATTCCTGCTTAATGCTGCACGAGTTTATATCACACTTACGAGAATTAACCCAATCTTTTCGTTCTCGCAATGCAAAGTTGTAGACCTGGCGGCAAATATTGAGCCACAGGTCGAAAGTTTGGCGTTGCGCGTCGGTAGGAATGAGCTTGTACTCGTAGGTTAGATTTAACATACAATCATTGTAGAGCCAGCCTGAATAAATGCCGTGCTGTTTATTCAAAAACCTCTCGGAGAGATTCCGAACCGAAAGTCCCCCTAGAAGGGGGAGGCTTGTATCCCATTTTTTTGGTCAGGGTATCGCCTTGTGCAAGGACTATGGCAGGACTCCAAAAATCACCAAACTCGATCCAAACAGTTGCCGAGCTAGATTTTCCCGGCGGCCCGATACCGCTTGACTCTCCTTTTTATATTGAGCGCTCAGGGGCCGAAGCCCTGGCCTGTGCAGAAATTAGCAAACCCGGAGGCCTTGTTCGCATTAAAGCTCCCAAAAAAATGGGCAAAAGTTCGCTGATGCTGCGGATAATTCACGCCGCAGTCGATCGTGGATACCGCACAGTAACTTTAGACTTTCAGCAAGCCGACACAGCCGTTTTGGGTAGTTTAGATAAATTTTTGCGCTGGCTTTGTGTCAATGTCGCTCGGCAACTCAAACTCGAACCAAATATTGATGAATTCTGGGATGAAGATATGGGCAGCAAGGTAAGCTGCACTATTTACTTTGAAAACTATTTGCTCAAACAAATTGACAGTCCCATTGTCTTGGTTATCAACGAAATAAATCGAGTATTTGAACACACCAATATTGCTCAAGATTTTCTGTCGGTCATCCGTTTTTGGTACGAACAAGGTCGCGCTAGCAAAATTTGGCAAAAACTCCGCACCGTTGTCATTCATTCAACAGAAAATTATATTGCTTTGAATATTAATCAATCTCCATTTAATGTAGGAATGCCGATTAAAATCTCAGAATTTACGGCTGAACAAGTCCAAGATTTGGCGGGCAGATACGGACTAAACTGGAGCGATCGCGCTCCGATAGAGCAATTAATGAACATGGTAGGCGGGCATCCTTATTTAGTGCATTTAGCGCTGTATCACCTGGCAATTTTGCTGCAAAATCGCCTGTCCGTCGATCGGGAGGAACCGGGCGAGGAAATGGGGCGAGCCGAGTTGGCAGAACTGTTAACAGCAGCTCCTACTCACAGCGGAATTTATAGCGACTACTTGCAAAATCAGTCGATCGCCATTCAACAGCAGCCCGAACTCGCCTCCGCATTTCAACAAGTTGTCCATGCTAAAAATAGCATTCACCTCGAACCTTTGATGGCTTATCCGTTAGACAGCATGGGACTTATCAAATTAGAGGGAAATAACTGTAGTTTGTCTTGCGAATTATATCGCCTGTATTTTCAAGAGCAAAATTTGTGCGAGGGCAAGTTGTCGGTGGTTGGTTTTGAGGAGTTGCAGCAAGAAAATCAAAGGCTGCAAGCTTTGGTGAATGTGGACGAACTTACTCAAATTGGCAACAGACGGCATTTTGATAGTTGCTTGCGAACCGAATGGGAACACATGGCTCGCGAGGGGTGTCCGATATCTTTAATTTTGTGCGACCTCGATTATTTCAAAATATATAATGATACCTACGGACATCAAGCAGGAGATGAGTGTTTGCGATTGGTAGCTCAGACAATTCGCCGATCGTTCCAGCGTCCTGCTGATGTAGCTGCTCGCTACGGGGGCGAGGAATTTGCTGTGATTTTACCTGAAACTGATGCGTCGGCGGCTCTGGTTGTTGCCGAACAAATTAGAGCGAAAGTGAAAGATTTGAATATTGTTTTTAACCCGGAGAGTCTTGACGGTCTGCCTAATTCTGTGGTAACGATTAGTTTGGGAATTGCCAGCGTTGTTCCGAGCGAGGAAAATGATGCGACAACGCTGCTACGGGCGGCTGATGAGGCTCTTTATGACTCGAAAAGGCAGGGGCGCGATCGGCTCACTATGAGTACGCTTTTAAATTTTCGATTGGCTGCTGTTAATTAGCTCATTCTGGGGGAATATAATTCGTTTCTACACATACAAAGTCCGCCCGCGCGGACTCTGAAGAAAACGATAGTTAAGAAGTGGATTTGATGTTAATAGCGAGGGACGGTTCGATCGACCACCATTGAGTAAGCATCGATGCCACCAACAATATTTTTAACGTTGGTAAATCCTCGATCGGTTAACCACTGGCACATTTGAGCCGATCGCACTCCGTGATGGCACAGAACTAGGGTTTCTGTGTCGCGATCGAGTCTAGCGTCAATTTCACCAGACCATTCGGCAAACTCGCTCAGCGGAAAAGCTACAAATCCCGGCAGCGCCGCGAGTTCAATTTCGTAAGGTTCCCGCACGTCTACAAGCTGCAATTTATCAGCATTGGTTTCTGCTAATTGGCGAGCTAATTCTTCGACTGTAATTTGAGCAAAAATTTCTGACATTTGATTAGGGAAAAGTAGTCATCAGTCATTAGTCATCAGTTAACAGTTAACAGTCAACAGTCAACAGTCAACCGTTAACAGTCAACCGTTATTAATTGGGGGGCGAAGGCGGTGGAATTAGCTCCACAGGAGGGGTAGGTGCAGGGCGCCCGTCCAACTGGCTCACGCTGTCCCTGGGATCAAGACAAGTGGCGATTAACCGCTCAGTGGCAAAGTCGAGCCTGCCGCTCAAACCGACTACGCATTCAGCAAACTGTTGTGGCAATAAACTGCGGCGGCATCCATCAAGCACTACCAGGGGAGCGGCAGCTTGAGTTCGACTTTTGCCGTTAATATTCACTACGCAAGTAGCCAATTCGTTGGGACGCCTCACCCGCCGACAGCTAGAGAGCGCTTCGACACCAGAAATATTAGTTTTGCGGTTGATTTGGAGGACGCATCTAGATATGTCGCGGGGGCGGAGGGCGTCAGCACAAGCGGCGGCGGCGGCCTCTGCCCCCACTCCGGCTTCGATTAGTTCCAGGGCGCAGACGCGATAGGGATTCCTATTGCGAGGGATTCTAATAGTGATGGCTGATGCTGGCGAGATTGGCAGTGCTGTTGCCAACAAACCAAGTGCTGCTAGCTGCGTGCCGAGAGCCAAGATCCAGCGCGCGGTAGGGCTTGAGCCTGTCGGCGCTGGCTTTGGGGAAGAAGTGCGGGAAAAATTGCGGTTGTGCATGGCAGATCGAGTAGTGAGTTTTTTTGGCTGATTGGGGCGATCGAGCGATCGGCTTTTCCTTCAGAATTTACCGCACATTATGGATCGCCCTCCGGTCGATCGTTTTTTTATCGATCTTTGTTGGAATTTTGACCGTTACCAACATATAATATAGAGTCTGCATAAAATTGCATACAGATATTAGAGAGGAAAATAAATGTCTCGATATCGAGGCCCCCGATTGAGAATCGTCCGTCGCCTGAAAGAGTTGCCGGGTCTAACCCGCAAAACCCCCAGACGAGATTATCCGCCTGGACAGCACGGTCAAAACCGCAAAAAGCTCTCTGAGTATGCGGTTCGCTTGCAAGAAAAGCAAAAACTCCGTTTCAATTACGGTGTGACGGAACGCCAACTGCTCCGTTACGTCCGCAAAGCCCGCCGTGTCACGGGCTCCACAGGTCAAGTGTTACTGCAATTTTTGGAAATGCGCTTGGACAATACTGTGTTTCGGATGGGAATGGCTCCAACCATTCCGTCCGCTAGACAATTGGTAAATCACGGTCACATAACTGTCAATGACCGTGAAGTCAATATCGCCAGCTATCAGTGCAAGCCTGGTGATGTGATTGCGGTGAAAAATAGAGAGCGCTCGCGCACAATGGTAGAAGCTAATCTCAAAGACCCAGGCTTGGCTCACTTGCCCAATCACTTGGAATTTGATAAGCAAAAACTAATTGGCAAAGTTAATGGCGTTATCGAACGCGAGTGGATTGCTCTACAGATTAACGAACTGCTCGTGGTGGAATACTACTCACGGCAAGCTTAAGTTATTAGTCATCAGTCGTTGGTCATTAGTCATCAGTTGGTTGCTAGCAGAATAATTAATAATTGGGTACGAACCCAGTTATTGATTAATTGCTACTGAATAATAAGGACTAAGGACTGAGGACTAAGAATTCATAATTTTCAAGACTCCCACCCCCTAAAAAGGGATGGGATTTTTTGAAGGTTTGGCTTGTTAACTTCTTTGAGTTGCCATTTGCTCAGACGACACCTGCCTGATGGCATTAAATGATGTCCCAGCCTCAAATTATTCCCTTAAAATGTTTCTTCTCCGGTTGGTTCTTGGTGGACAATACCTCGCTTTTGAAGGCGATAATTCGCTACAACGGGGTAAACAACACCGCGTATCCGATTGATCGCACCTACTGGACGATGAACTGCTAAGCCGTTCCAGGGAGAATATCTCAGGTTTTCGTTGAAATCAGATTGTTTTTCATAATCAATAATCTGATGCTTGACGGTGAGACGACCTACTCTCAAGAAGGGTGATTCCTTTTCCTTCCAGACATTGATGCCATCGTCGATCGGCATTTTTAGGCTGGTTTGGAACTGAATGCCAAAATCCCAACAGTATTGAGCGTCAGGTTTCGCCAAGGCTTGAATTAGGTCATCCCGGTAATAATTGTCTGGTTGATTGGGATCTAAACCCAAGGCTTTAGCGCGATCGACAAAGGGAATTTTAGGAATTCCCGGTCGAGATTGTTCTGGAATTATCTCGTGCGGTGGTTTGCATGAAACCGGAGTAAACCCATACTTAATTACAGCAGGGTATTCGACAGGAACTAGACCAGGCTGGGAGGGATCGAAATCGGGATGGAGACCCAAAGCAGAGGGTGAACCGCTCCAATATTTGGCTGTTAGCAAACTCTTCGGAGTCCGGCTACCCGTAAGCGTCGAGACTGCTAGAAAGTGTCTGGGATGTCGGATTAGCCACTTTTTCAATGCCTCTGGTGATTCAACCAGAGCAGAAAAAAAGCCGTAGTAGTCTTTGATGGTTTGGCTCACAAATATCTCTGAATTGTGAACAATGATGTCCTGGGTTTTTGACTCGTGGCTTTGCGGGAGTCGTTCCCCTTCCACTCCCATCACTTTCACTGATATTGAGCGCGAATCTTTTTGGTAATCAGGGTATACTTTGGTAGCCCCGTTAGCAAATCGCAACCAAACAGGATATTCTTTGGGTTTTGCTAGCAAACCTTGCTTAATGGAAATCGCATTCAGTTGCGAAGAAGTTAACGAAGCGCGTTTGCCCACTTCCCGTTTAATCGCTTCCTCATCAAAGTCAAAAATTTCCAGAGTTCCTTTAACGCACGCATGAGCTTTGGCGTGAGTATCTCGCAGCGCCCGCTCCTTATTCCCGTAAAGATTATCCATCCGAAGCTTGGCCTGCTCAACCAAAAGATCGTAGTATTTGCGTTCGTCCTGTTCGGGATATTCGGTAAATAACTTCTTGCTCATAAATAACCTTCGGTTAATCGCTAAAAAAGGTTCTACACAAACTGTTGCCTCTGTTAAGTAGTATAGCTGCTGGTGCAATTGCTCCCGAATTGCCGTAGGCGATCGCTTGCGAAAAGATTGCCTTTTTATTCCTCATTTTTGAGGGCGCAGGTGTCTTTGCACCCCCAACTAATTTGAGTCTTAGTTGTCAGCTACAACTTAAAGATCGAAGGAGACTTTGTACTTGGGATCGCTTGGAGGAACATTACGATTCACTAAATCAGAGACTGTTTTGGTATTTTGGATAATTTCCCAACCAACCTCGGAAAAAGTTTCCTTATTGAAGACTATAGGCGATAACAAAGGATTAGTTAAAGCTTGGGAGAAAGCATCAATGCCAATTATCCGTGCTACTAAAGGCGGAATTGCTGAATTTTTCCGGACATCTTCAGCGTACAATCCGACAAATAGTTCAATCTTATCAACATGACCGTACAACTCTTTTAATTTCTGTTGAGCGTATTCGTCACCCGTAATTTGATTGAAATCAGTCACCCTGGGATAACCACACATTTCGCGGTAATCGTTATAACTGGCTAACTGCGCCTGCCGTCCGAGTTTAACAGATGCTAGTTCGGTAGCATCAATAAATGTATAGGGTGTTCCTGCGATCTTAAAATCAGGTGTGTTAAACAAACCAATTCTAGTGCCTGCTTGGGAACAAGTTTCTTCCATCAATGCACCCAACCCTTTATCGATTAACATCTGATTATTCCAGAGGGAATCGTACATGGATGTTTCTTTGCCGTCATAAATAAAGGTTTCAGGAACCGCACTATGCCATCGATAGACAAAACTAAACTCAATCGCCATCCAATTTTCTCGATACCAACTTTCCTTGGTAAAAGCTTCAGGATCGGCAAAGAACCTAAAATTATAGGGCGTAATGTGGAAAATGTACTCTTCCATAATGATATTGAGAACAATCACCATGAGAATATTTCTCGCGGTTTGGAAGAGCCTCTCATCGTCCCATTCCGGATAGCTTTTGGACAAAACATCACAAATTCGATTATGCTCCCTGATACATAAAGTGTTGAGCATGACATAGCCAATTTGGACGTTTGCCCGTTCAACTCCCATTGCAAATAGCTTGCCTTTCTTTTCGGGGGGTTGTCTTTTCTCATCATTAAGGGGTGCATGAAGACCTTCAAATTGAGGATCGATAATACCCTGCTCAGGATCTGCATAATAAAAGAGTGGATACTCTTCTTCTACGCCATCTTTTCGCTGGAGTTTTTGGGTTTTAAATTTACCGTCTTTGAAAGCTCTGAGCATATTTGTTTGTTTGCGGGTCAACCCGTAAACATTACACATATCAATCTGATGGTTGGAGGTATTTTTGAAGCGGTTTTGCTGATCTATCCGGAGAAAACTATCTGTAAACCACTGCACCCAATAGGGAAACAGCAGAGTCGATTTTTCCGAATAAATGGTTTTTCCGTCTCTTTTTTGGAATAAGGTCTTTACTTTGTCCAGTGGTGGTAAATTCCCTTCTTTGTTAAATTCTGGGTCGGGAGGTAAATGTCGCCCAGTATAAGTCTTGTCTGTAAGTGAATCCCAAGAGATGTAGGTATCAGTTTTTTTGGGAATATCTGTCCCTGGAATTTTGGGATCTAAGCCCATTAAGCTATAGGGAAGCGGGCGAGTCGGAAGTTTGTAAATGATACTATTGAGAAAAAATTTGTTTAGTTTACGTTTCAGAGGCTCGTAACTTTGAACTAAATCCCAAATTGGTTTGAAATGAGTCAACGTATATGCTAAAGCTTTGTTGCTGAATCCATCTCTAGATGTATCTCTTGCCATGATTGCTTTTCCTTTCGATTGTTGTAGATTAGATCGTCTTCTTATGTTCGGTTCTGAGAGCTTGATAAAGTTTTATCATTTTTCTATATTTTCAATTACTTTGGAGAGAATCTTTTGCAGATTTTTAGGCCGATAGTCTTGGCGTTTTTTCACTCGCTCGATCGCGCTTTCATGAAGATCCTCAAGGGTCTCCCCCACCTCGCGCCACTTGATTCCTGCCAATTTGAAGAACCCAGGATTGTTTTGAAATGAAGCCTTATAATCAGGCTTGATATCTTCAATGGCCTCTGGCTCGAATTCAAGCTTCAATTCAAAGTCAGTGATTTGATCCAACATCCACTTCAAGACAGTATCTGATAACCCGCGGGATTCTGGCGTACCACCGCCGATGCAGCCATGCTCGCCTGGAAACCAAACTTGACGAAGCTTCTGGTTCGGGGCATCAGGATTTTTCTTCATCGGGGTAACATCAAAGACTTCGCGAATTTCGTCGATCGCAACGGCGTGCAACGCATTCTCAATATCCTTATTTAAAGTGGTGTCGTGGAATTTGTACCTTGTTTTGAGCTGTGCCTCAAACTTCTTGAAGGCGGGTACAAGAGGAATACCAAGGGCTCCAACGGTGTCGAAACAACCAAGCAAGGTAATCGGGACGCGCTCGCCCCGATCTTTGCCGTTTTCTTTGCGGAACCTCTTTGCTTCCTCATCATTTGGTTTAATGCCTCGGTTACGGTAAAGCTCGTAAGCTTCTGATGCCTTGGTAACATAACGGCGGGATAGGAGACCGGAGCAATAGATCATCCCCGCTAGACTCCTGACTGTGTAAGCACCGCGACTGAACCCGAATAGATAGATTTCGTCACCCTGATCGTAGTTGAAAGAAAGAAAACGATAGGCATCTTGTATATTTTTATCGATTCCCAGCCCAGTGACTCCGCCCACAATCTTGTTACTGTCCACTCCAATTCCCTCGTCATAAAACACGATCTGCGGAACCCCGTCACTGGCTGTCCGTTTCACGGCCTGGGCAACCCTAACCACATTAGTTGGGCACTGAGTATCTAGTTTGTTCCAAGTTCCATCACAGCAAACTATCAGACGTTTCGCTGGTTTCGTCATTTTTATATTCTCTCTTTGAATCTGAAATTTGATAGCGACCTGTCATTGGTAATCCAGGGTAAGAGCATCTCAATTAGGCTTGACACAAGGACTCAGAAGAATCTAATGTAGGGTCAAGAAAACAAGAAAAG